>JBJMEE010000151.1:0-6080 GCA_045809585.1 Nitrososphaera sp.
TACATTCTCATTAGATAAAATTAATATGATAATATTAGCTCCCAAATGAGCAAGATGGCTTAGCCACACCACGCGTGTAAGGCTTTTTTCAGACAACTGACTAGAACCAGCTCAATTTAATGCCGTATTTTACCAGATTGATAAAAGTGGACCGGGTGGGATGATGATTTGAACCCACGACTGCAGCCAGCACTCTATTGTCCTATTAGCCATAGATAGAAAAGCTCATTCAAATCCCATCCGGTCCACGCTTAATCATTCTCGTTTTCAGTTGAGACCTACCACTAGTAGTAGCTTATAATAGAGTGAGTAATAATGTATCTCTATAATGAGCTGAGCTGTTCTTGACGCAGTTTTTGGATTGGTAATGTGAATGTAAAGGTTGCGCCTCTTCCATCACTGTTGTTTTCAGCGCATATCTTACCACCATGAGCTTCAATTATACTTTTTGAAATATACAGACCAAGTCCGGTGCCCTGATATGATTTTGTTGCAAACTTTGTAAATAGTTTTGGATATATCTCTGAACTTATACCAACGCCAGTATCTTTCATCCTTATAACCACTTGATCATTGCTTGTATCCGAAGTTATAGTAATGCAGCCTCCTCGCTCTGTGAAGCTTATTGCATTTCTAAGAAGATTAGCAATTACTTGAGTAATTCTTGCCTTATCTGCGTTTATAGTAACATCCTTATCGTCGTAGTGTAATACCATGCCACTATCATCAGCCTGCTTTTGGAAGTCTTTAACCTGTCCCGCTATCGCATCTTTTAAGTTGAAAATATCTTTGTTGAGATGCAGAGAATTGCTCTCAATCCTCGTTACATCGAGCAGGTCTTCAGTGAGTTTTCCTAACCTTTTTGCATTCCTTAATATCATCGCAACATAGAGCTTCTCAGGGTCGTTGTGGATACAATCGCGCAAGATTCCAGACAAGCTCAGTATTGGTTGAATCGGCGTTCTTAATTCATGAGCTGCGATATTGATAAATTCTTTTTGCATCTTGTCATGGACTGCCAACTTTTCGTAAAGTTCAGTCTGCTTCCACAGATTATCAAACAAAGATGCATACGATAGGGATAGTGTCCTGCTATCTAAGTGAAGAGCCAAGCCTGCTGCTTCAAAGGAAGTCTCCTTTGTGTCGTCTTTTAGCTCAAATAGCATTACCTGTTTCCGATCTACTATTACTGCAGTTATGCTTGTCCTCAGACTGGCATCCAAAGCTCTAAAGCTGCCTTGAGGCAACACTCTGTTTATTTGCTCGGCCAATTCCGCAGTAGTTCCATCAATCGGTATCAAGATTCTTACCTTAACGTGATTCTCTTGCATTGTTTGAGTCAGAACCTGCAACCCACCCATTTTCGTCTGACGGTTAAAAGCCGAAGCTGTAGCGAACATCAGCAGCACCTCTTCCTTTGCAGATCCAACCAACTTCCAGGCTTTTCGTAAAGATTCTTCAGTATTCGGAAGAACATCAACACTTGTAAGCTCATAACCTTTCTCAAGATTTCTTATTTGTGTTGCAGCATCAATTCCATTCCTCCATATCTCTTCGAAAAGAGAAGTAAAATGTCTAACATAGAGAGGTTCATTGCTAATGAGCAGACTTTCTACTCTCTTACCCCCCTCCATTTTTTCTATTGTTACTGCTATTTCTTTATCTGAAACACCAAAACTCATTGGTGGCAAATTCTTTACATGTCTTATCTGAATCTCATGATCAAGGTATAACTTAGATATTTGCATATTGTCATTACCTACACTAGTGATGTACCTAACACCTTTGTGCTCGCCTCTCCTTTGTTTCTCTAATAAGCCCATATTCAAATCAAAGAAATAGTTGTGGCTGTATTGCAGGCCACCTGAAGTCAAACAAATATCTAGCTTATATGAGCTAGCTGTTATACGCCCAATTTCTTTGATGACTTCATCAGGATTCTCTATTATCCTTGTTTCATAACGTATCACTACTCCTTCTTCAATTTCTTTTATTCTCTTTTCAGCGGGGATAGCGGACCTCCAAAGAGTATCAAAGAGGTACTGTCCTTGTTCTACAACTTCCCTCACATTGCTATAGATAACCATTGTTAGAGGCTTTGATTCTTCTAAAACAGTAGTAGCCATATATTCTGATTCACTAACTGCCAGGCCGCCCTTAACCCCATCTAGGTGTCGAAGCTCATCAACTATCTTTATTAGCTCTTTACAATATTGAATATTTTCTTTAGTGATCTCGGTAAAGGCTCTTATTTTCGAGCCTCTTTGTCTTATGTCAATGTATCCATTTTTGTAAGCTTCAAGATCTATGACGATAGATGGAGCTTTATGGTCAAAGAAAATATCCATCTTTTTCTTTACATTTTGCATAAACTGAACTCCTCTTCCTACAGCCTTATCCGCACCGTATAGAATCTCAGAAGTTCTTCGAGAATTAGCATTAGAAGTAAGAAGTGAATCTACAGGTTCAGCCGATTCTTGTATCACAATTACTAGATCATGAATTCTTTATAAATATATAGATAATACCATACAGATGGGTATAGATAGGAACACATCCAATCTATGAGCTGGCTCAAATAGATTAGATTAGTACCAACACAAATTCTAAAAGCAGGTTGTGGGAGCCGTGGACTAGGTAGGAGCCAGAGGGTTCGAACAAAAAAAGCATCCAAAATTCAGACTCAATGATTAGGTAGTGACTGCGCATAATGAAAAAATAGTTTGTGTCGTTGTCTGTATTCTACGTTTTTTATTGCATGACCTTGACTTAATATTCTGCAACCCTAGGTTGATAAAACATACACTCACGGGAAATAGTACAAGTTCTTATAGAACATAACCTGCTTGTATGCTTGTGTCGGAGACACTTATCACCCCAAGTCTGTTATTACTTGGGCTAATAGTCTCTGCGACAGCTGCAAACTCCATCATCTTCTTCGCTGGGACGGAGACGAGGACTGTGTATTCTGAGCTAATAATAATCGCTTCAGCGTCTTTTGCAGCGTTTCTAGGTGTTTTACTAGCATACAGGCAGATTCTTCACAACCGTTCTCATTCCAAGATTTACATATCCCTTGCAATAGGTCTTGTGCTTTGGCTCTGTGCTGATATAATCTGGGCCAGCTATGAGCTAGTTTTTCATGTAGCAGCACCAATCCCCTCCTTATCAGACATTCTTTGGTTAGCAGGATATCCCTTTTTTGCGTATAATCTTATTGCTACTTACAGACTATTTTACAATAGAGTTGACAAGAGAGTATTGCTTGCCAGCATAATAGGAAATGTCATCTTTATAGCATATTTGATTTGGCTTACCATCGGCATATCAGATTTTTCAAGCCAAGGGGGCGTATCAATGTTTGCAGTCCTTATTGCCTATCCATTAATGAATGCCCTACTAACTGTTCCTGCTCTTCCAATCCTGCTCGGACTATGGAAGGAAAGACCCTGGTCCATACCTTGGACATTTAAATCACTTTCTTTATTCTGCATAGTGATAACAGACAGCTGGTTCGCATTCATAATACTCTCAGGCTTGTATGAACAGGTATGGTTATCATCTATGTTCTTTGGGGCGGAGTATCTTATATTGGCTGGAGGTCTTTTATGGTTTAATAAATTTCTTGCCATCTATAAAAACCCGGGCACGGCTCCTTCAAGTAATACTAATCAAGATCATTTGAAAATAACAAATAGTCTTGGCAATAGTAGAAAAACACCTAATAGGATTCGATATCTGCACGTATTAGTAGCTGTAATTTTGGTCGGCGGAATACTAAGTTACGGCTTTATTACTTCAGGCGCCACAGCCTCTACAAGATATTTTGGTCCTGTAGAAAGCACAAACACGATATTAATAGGAGCGCTACTACCAATTACAGGTACACTTTCCTCCTTTGGGGAGTCTTCTGAAGCATCATTGAGGCTGTCAGTCGAAGACGTAAACAATCAATTGGCAAAGTCTGGATCATCATCAAGGGTCGGACTCGTAATTGAAGATACAAAGACAGACCCTAATGTCGCGCGTGAAAAACTTATGGACTTGGCATCAAAAGGAATACGAATAGTCATTGGGCCAGCGACAAGTGCCAATGTCGCCGCGGTCAAAGATTATGCTGACGAAAACGGTATTTTGATAGTTAGTAGTAGTAGTACGGCTCCATCTTTGTCAATTCCCAATGATAACGTGTTTAGATTCGTTCCAGACGATACCCATCAAGCAGAGATATTAGCAAAAAAGATGTGGGATGAAGGCACAAGAGTCATTATTCCAATATGGCGAACTGATGTTTTTGGAAACAATCTTCAATCCTTATTAAAAGAAAAATTTGAAAAACTTGGAGGCAAGGTGGTTGATGGGGTGGGGTATGACCCCCCAGTCGGTAATTTTGCCGCAAGCCTCCATAGAATCAACTTTATCGTCTGGGAGCAAGAATTGAAATCTTTGACTCAAAAGGTAAATGATGCTGTTAGGCAATACGGAGCTGATAAAGTTGGAGTGTATATCGTAGCTTTTGATGAAATTGTACCCATTATGATTCAAGCAAATAGACACCAAGAACTCCAATCAGTGAGTTGGTATGGAACCGATGGTTCTGTTCAAAATGAGGGCCTGATAAAAAATATTGAAGCTGCAAAGTTTGCAGTAAAGACTAATTTCTTAAGTCCTATCTATGGAGTGGAAAGAAGCGATAGCTTTAAGAAATTAGAGGAAAGGATAGTTGAAGAGATACACAGGGTGCCTAGGTCGTACGCACAAGTTACTTATGATGAATTCTGGGTCGCAGCACTAACTCTAACTCTTAACAATAATACTGGAACACAGCAGGACGACTTTGGCTCTCTAAGGCAAACCTTTGTCAATACTGCCAATCTCTACACAGGGGTAACTGGAAGAACTGAGTTAAATGATGCAGGAGATAGAAAAAATGGGTCATATGACTTCTGGGCAATCCGACCACTATCCCAGGATGTTAATAACAAAGGCTCATTTGAATGGACAAATGTCGCTGCAAACCCAATTGGCATAGACAGCTGAAGATGGGTTGTAGTAAGATATCTGCAATTGCTGCGCTTTACATTGGTAAATGTAAACTCATTTAATCGTAGAAGCTGAGTAGGGCTCACATCATGCAACAAAAAAAGAACCTGATACCCGGGCAGGCCAAAATTGAGGATTTTGATAATTATTATTATTATTATCAATGGGAAAGGGAGAATATCGGGACATGAGCGAAGGGAAAAAAGAAACGATCTTGGTCACCGGCACCAGTGGTAGGATTGGTTACGCCATAGCAAAGAGGTTGGCGGAGGAGCAACAATCCTTCAACGTCATCGGCTTTGACCGCAAAGCGCCGTTGCATCCTCTACCAGGCGCTAAATGTGTGTACGTGGATCTGACTAATGAAGAAAGTACGCTCCATGGGCTGCAAGCCATCAGTGACCTCCACGGTGATCGTATAGCCTCTGTAATTCACCTTGCCGCTTATTATGATTTTTCAGGTGCGTCGAGTCCTCTCTATGATAAAGTTACTCTTGGAGGTACGAGGCGCTTGCTTCGGTTACTTCAGGATTTCAATGTCGAACAGTTCATATTCTCCAGCACCATCCTGGTACAAGCTCCCTCCAGGCATGGGGAGCGGATTAAAGAGGATTCGCCGCTTGATATTCCACCTAGCTGGGCATATCCAAAGTCAAAGATCGAAACTGAGAAGGTGATCCATGCAGAACGCGGGGAGATCCCCGTCGTGATTCTGCGCATCGCAGGCGTATATGATGATCTGTGTCATTCGATACCGTTGGCGCTGCAGATACAACGCATCTACGAGCGAGACCCTGTAGCCTATTTCTCTCCAGGAGACCCCTCCACCGGGAGGCAGCCCTACATTCATATCGATGATGCGGTGGACGCAATCTTGCTTGCTTTCGCACACCGCAAAGAACTGCCGCCCGAAGTCATACTGCTCATCGGCGAGACCGAGTCGCTCAGCTATGATGAACTCCAGCGCGCCTTTGGACAATTAATTCACGGTGTGGAATGGAATACGCGGGCAATTCCTCCACTGGTGGCCAAGACCG
>JBJMEE010000152.1:0-14013 GCA_045809585.1 Nitrososphaera sp.
GATTGCACTTGACAGAGGCATTTCCGGGCCACTTGAAAGCGTGTCAGCTTACTGCTTCAAGCATCCACCGGTGCAGCTTCCCTATTCTATTGCCAAATCAAACTTCTTGGAATTTGTCGAAGGCAAAAAGGAACGATAAGAAAGACTGGATGCTTTTCTCATCTTTTTGATCTAATATTGCTATTCTTTTTTTTGTCTCAGCGGTGATTTGTTCGACAATTTCTTTCTCATATCTTTTCTCCAAATATGCTGAGACTGGAATACCATAGGTCTTTGTTTACCTGTGACAATACAGGGAAAAATTGAGTTTTACCATAAAATGACAAAGTCAATTCATCTAGTTAGGAAATATTGCATTTGTAAGCTCAGGCACAATTTTACCTTGATAGCCCTTATAACCAATAGTCCTATCATTTAAAATTTTGTAGTCAATAAGTAGGAGAAGCCTCTCTCTAAAGACGAAGTTTCTTTAGAGGTTCATCTATATTAGGAACCGTGCTATATTCCAGATCAAAATTTTAGGAGCAATTCTCAAATAGGCCTGCAAGAAAATCATCCAAGACTTGACTATAATGTGATTCTCGTAGCAAAGCTTGCTAATGCAGAGATAGGAATGCCTCCTCCTCCTCCTGCAAACAGGACAGGTAGCTAATTAATATCATAGCGGAGCCTTTTTCCGCAACCATATGAATGCGAAAAATATTTTACTAAAAAGAGATGGATTGAGCGCGACAACGTATATTAGCATCCCTGAGGACTAATCCGATAACTACCTTTGGTGCACATTAAAAAGCTTGAAGTCTATGGCTTCAAGTCGTTTGGTTTCAAGAATACTGCAGTACATTTTGAGAAAGGATTAGTTGCTATAACTGGTCCAAACGGCTCAGGCAAGTCTAACATTCTTGATGCAATCATGTTTGCAATAGGTGAGAACAGTCCTAAGACTCTGAGAGTAGATAAGTTCCAGTCGTTATTCCATGATAGCCAGAACAGCAACCACCGACTTATCCGCGTTAGCCTGTCGTTTGACAATACCGACAGAGGTATACCTATAGATTCCGATACAGTTACTTTAACGCGTGGAATAGAGGGTCAGAATGGTGAGAGCCAGTACTGGCTTGATGACAAGAAGGTAACCAAGACCGCCATAATGGAACTCCTTGAAGTAGTGCTGGCGGCTCCAAACAAGCTGAACATTGTACAGCAGGGCATGATCACTAGAATTTCCGAACTAAATTCCGAAGAGCGCAGAAAGACAATAGAGGATATAGTCGGCCTATCATACTTTGACGAAAAGAAAGCCGAGGCTCTCAAGCAGCTGGATGAGGCCGATAGGAGGCTTGAGGTTGCATTTGCAAAGATGGGTGAGATCCGAAAGCGCATAGATGAGCTTGAGACAGAGAGAAATGAACAGCTAAGATATGACCAGCTTAACACGGAACTCAAGAGGTTCAAAGCGGTGCAAATATCCAACACCATACGAAACCTGAGGTACAAGCTGGTTACAAGCACCCAGACCCTTGAATCAAACAACCAACAGTTGTCGTATCTCTCAAAGCTACTGAAGGAGGCTGAGCTAGAGATCGAAAAGTTAGACGCCGAAAAGTCAAGGTTCATTCAACAGGTCGACGCTGCTAATAGAGCTAAGGCACAGGTTGCGATGAGAATATCGGGGATAGTCCATGAGTCGGAGCGAACGAGGGCTATGTTGAATGAATCTGAGCGGCGAATGGCTGACATAGAAAGGAGGATGCCCTCTATTCACAAGAGCAAGCAAGCTGCAGTTCAGCGCATAGAAACCTCTCGCTCTGAGACTGACCGACTGAAGAAAGAAATAGAGCAAAAGAAAGCAGTCGTCCCAAACCTCAAGATTGAGCTTGATGCAATCAATAGTGAAATTGAAAAGACGACCGGCAAGGTCGCTAGATATGCAGCTATCAGAGACACAATGGAAAAGAGGCTTGCAAGGATGGCGTCACTAAAAGATCGGATTGAGCTTGCTGGCGCTAGAGTCGAAGAAAAAATCAAGACTATCAATTACAAGAAGAATTCTAACGATTCAGCCATCAATTTGCTTCAGTCAGAAATTTTAGCTACAAAAAGCCGCATAGCACAACTTGAAAGGTCCCTTGAGTCTGATGGCGTAAAACTGCATGATGTTGTCAGGCTTGCATCTGAACTTGCAGACGCAAAGACAAATCTTGAAAAAGAGCTGGCCGGCTCGGCAAGCCTGCTGTTGCGGGCAGAGAGTCTTGTGAACAAATTTGAGGAAAGGGCCACCATAGCCAAAAACGCAATGAATGAGGATCTTGCTATTGCCGAATTAATGAAAGAAAAAGACAGGTTCAGCATCTGCGGTCTTGTGCATGATTTAATAAGATGGGACAAGTCGTACGAAAGAGCTGTGCTTG
This sequence comes from Nitrososphaera sp., assembly GCA_045809585.1. Lineage (GTDB taxonomy): Archaea > Thermoproteota > Nitrososphaeria > Nitrososphaerales > Nitrososphaeraceae > Nitrososphaera. The sequence continues at coordinate 2,412 of JBJMEE010000152.1, forward strand.
CTGCAGGCTCTGACTGGATGAAAGCCTTCGTAGTGAATGACATCAGGTCTATGATAATGATAGCCAGCTATGCCAAGGAGCGGAAGCTTCCTCGTCTTAAAATAATACCACTTGATGTAGTCAGATCCTCTAAGCAGAGAAAGGACATTCCAGGCGATGATGTCAATCTAATCGGAAGGTTGTCAAATTTTGTACACTCTGACTATGACAAATTGCCAGAATTCCTTTTTCCAGACGTACTGCTTGTAAGAAACTCCTCTACAGCGTTCATGCTTTCAAGGAAGGGCTTTAGGACAGTATCATCTGATGGCGAGCTGTTCGAACCACCTGGAGGTTCGATGTCGGTCGACTTTGGAGGAAGGATAACTGATATGACAAAAGCGATACTTTTTGGAGAGTCGGTGGGAAGTCTCCGTACAATGATAGTAAAGCTCTCCAAGCTGATCGAGGAGAAGAATATGACGCTGCAAGATATTTCCAAGCGGATAAGCGCCAGCGAATCCAATAGAGTTCAACTACAGCTTGTAACCCAAGATCTCCAGAGAAGCATTATTAGAGAAAAAGAATCATCAGAAGCAAAAGAAAAGTCGGTCTCAGGGCTCATCTTAGATAACCAAACTCTCCTGTCAGAAGTCGACTTGCTTACGACAGAACTTAAGAAATATTCAAGAAGGCTTACCATTCTTGTGCCTGCCTTGGAAAAGCTCTCGTCAAGGCTGCAGAGCATTAGTGAAGAGCCCTCAACCAAATACGAGCTTGCCGACAAGAACATAGCACATAACCGGGTAGTAAAGGCAATCGATGTAGCCAATATTGAGCTTGGTCAGACAATATCGATACTCGGTGGGCTTGAATCCAAGTTGGAACTTGATATGCAACATCTTGCTGAAATGAACCAAGAGAACGAACGCCTTTCCCTTGAACTAGAGGAACGCAAACGCCAGGTAGAAGAGATGTATAGGAAATCGCACTCGCTTGAGGCGGAGCTTAAAGGACTAAGGGATCAAGAGCAGCAAATAATCTCTTCTTCGGGCAGCGCTTATAGCGTACTGCAAGAATATGAGCGCAAGATAAAGGCGCTCTCAGAGAGCGAGCGCAAAATATCAAAAGAGTACAACTCAATAGAGAGGGAGTCTGCATTGCTTCGAAAAGACATTACCGACTTGACTGCTGAGGAATCGCGCCAGATAAGTGATCTTCTACGGCTTGGTTACAAGAATCTCCTTGATGGGATGGATGTCGAAACAGCTATCAAAGAGTTGACTGACGAATACGAGGCGCTCAAGTCAAGGATTAACCTCCGCGCCGACGAGGCGTACGTACAGGTAGTGAATGGCTACCGTGGCATGTCAACTAGGCGCAACCAGCTTGAGAGCGAGCGTAATTCCATCGTTTCCTTCATTGAGCAGATAGTAAAGGAAAAAGAGAAGGTCTTCATAGAGGCGTTTCAGAAAGTTGACAGCGATATACGTGCAACATTTGAGAAAATGACAGGAGGCTTAGCATGGCTCGAGATCGAAAATTCTGAAGATATTTTTTCAAGCGGCGTGATGCTGTTAGTGCGATTCCCTGGTAAGACCGTCCCCCGTGAATCAACCACGCTGTCGGGCGGCGAAAAGACGATTGCTGCCACTGTGTTCTTGCTTGCTCTCCAGTCGCTCAAACCCTCGCCATTTTATTTGATGGATGAAGTAGACGCACATCTTGATGTCGAGAACACTGACAGATTATCAAAGATACTTCTCGAGCGCTCAAAGGATAGCCAGATAATCATGGTCACCTTGAAGGACTCTACTGTGGCCAAAGCTCCTCTTATCTATGGCATCTACCCAAAAGAAGGAGCCTCACAGGTTGTGAAATACAAGAATCCTACGCGTGTGGCCCTTGCCCACTAAGCTAAAACAATCTGTAAATACCGAAAAGCAGCATATATAGACTATCTACATTGGGAACTAGCTTGCTGCGGCCCAAGAGGATGCTGATGTTGTCGTTTGCAGTCATTGCCGCAGTAGCGGTTGTCGAAGTTGTGGGTGGGATTTTAAGTGATAGCATTTCGCTTCTGAGCGACGCAGTGCATATGTTCACTGATGTGATGGCGATTGGACTGAGTCTTTTTGCAATAACAATGGCGACAAAAAGCCATTCTGGTGCAATGACTTTTGGCTACCATAGAGCTGAGGTGATGGCTGCACTTGCAAACGGTGTAGCACTAGCGATAATTTCGTTATGGGTGCTATATGAGGCCTTTTTGCGAATTATGTCGCCGCGCATAATAGATGCACCATTGATGCTACTGACAGCAAGTATTGGCCTTGCAGGCAACCTAGCAGTAATGTTCCTGCTAAAACGCCACGCCAGCAGGAGTATCAACATTCACAGTGCATTCATCCATGTTGTCTACAACACAATATCATCTGTAGCGGTTATCATTACCGGCTTTATTGCTCTTAACACGGGCATCACCATAGTTGATCCGCTTGTCGCATTTCTTATAGCAGGCCTGGTGGCAAGAAGTGCTTACTCTATAGTGAGAAGTAGCACCCATATATTGCTAGAGGGCGCTCCCTCAGCGCTTGATATGAGAGAAATAACAGTAACTCTCAAGCAGCTGGACGGCGTGGTAGATGTCCATGACCTGCATGTCTGGACTATATCGACTGGCATGGACGCACTAAGTGGTCACGTGGTAGTACGCGACCAGATGTTAAGCGAATCAAGCAAGCTCTTATCTGAAATAAACGCGGTGTTGGTCGAGCGATACAATATAACCCATACTACTATACAGCTAGAGCACGAGCACGAGATATCGTTTAGGCGTACAATCAAATGAGTACCAATAATTTTTTGCTTTGGCTGGAGGGGCTTTTTCCAAACAGTCTGGCATTAATAGGATTTTACAACTCACTTATGTGGAATTTGGACATACACCCGGTGCATTCATAAATCTCGTCACCAATTGGTCCGGAGACATTGAACTTCACAATGGTGGTGCATTTGGGACATCTACCATCCACTCTGCGAGACTTTCTTGCAGGCCTTACAAGGGTTTTTCTTCTTCTGCTACCCATACACATGCAAAAGAACTCTCTGCCGTTTTATAAATTAAGATGTACTAGTGGATAACTTTCTTCTCATTTCTCATGTCTAGCATTCTAATTTCTTGTTAAGCTCAGCTAACCGTCTTCCCTTTGGTGTCAAGTGGTTGTAAACTAGATAATTGCCTTTCCCCTGTGGCTTGACTCTTTTGCGTTTGATATAACCTTCTTTTTCTGCCTGCAATATTACATGGTGAAGGTTATTAGCACCTAACCTCCTGAGCAGTATACGAGTAGGCAATGCATTTCCCTTTTGCTTGATCAGGATAGACAGCAGTCGGAGCATTGCTCTACGCTTGACCAACAATCGTAACGTTTCCTTATCGACTTGCAATTGCGTCAATAAATTCCTATTTAATAGGAATATATAATAGTTACATTAATGGATTTTGAAGGCATCAGCTGGCTAATGCGCGTTTTTTAGCTATAATTTGCGTCGATCTTACTGCAAGAAATTTTTTTTGATAAATCAAAAAATAACTGAACAGAGCCTGCTAATCTCGCTGCCATCTATATTGCTACTCTTTCATAGTTCTAAGGCAAGATCTACAAAAGTACCGGCAAAAATGATACAGATTCAAATATTATATTCACAGTTTCATACCTTTGAATAACTCACAGGTCAGTTATTGTTATATTGCCTTTCGGTGAAGAAAGATGATGACATGCTTTTGCCTCCGCACTGCTCAGCCAAGGTTGAGGGAGAGGAATGCAAACTGGCTCCCTCATATATCATCTCAGTGAAGTCCCAGGAGGACGAATACATGCTTGCAGTCGTATGTGAGGACCATAAGAGCGTGCTTGAGCCGCGGCTAGTTGCAATGCAAGAGGCGAACAAGATACCACAAGGCAGTATACACTTTCAGTCAGTCAAGGCGGTGGTTACTGACTGTGTAATCGGTATCAACGAAGATTATATTGAGTTCAAATCAAAAGACAAGAGTATTATAGAATTTTAGCTAGAGTCCTTTTTTTTTGTGTGGCGATTATTGCCTTCATTGTTGTCTTCTTTATGATCTTCTTCTTCTTCATCATTATTATTATTCTCCAGTGCCCAAGGAAACCACCTTCCAATTATCCTTGCCCAATCTATCCTGAGCGAAAAATATACAACGATTGCAAGCACTATGGCACTGGCTATTGCAGCTATGATTAATGATGTCGTGCCTGTCGTACCTGATGATAATATGTCTTCGACGAAAGGTCTCCCAAGAAAGATCGAGCCCCAGACAATGATTTCATTCATCAAGAATTTGCCAGCAAATGTGGCTGTTGCAAATTTCCATGGGTTGTACTTGGCAAGCCCAAGAGGGATATAGACAAGATCGTCAGGTATTGGAGTAAGAGCCGCTATAAAGGCGCCAAACCAACCGTACCTGCTTACCAGGTTTTGTAATGGACGCATTCTCTTCTTTGTCTTGTCGCTCAGAATTTTGCGGCCATAATAGCTAATAAAAAAGATTATCGTCTTTGCTGCCACTATGCCAAGCGCACTGATAATGGAGATTAGATGTGGATCAAAATTGGAATTAAATGAAGCAGTTATTAAGACCGGAAAATAAGGAACTGGGACAAACGGAATTAGGCTGGACACAAAGCTGATGAGGAGGATGCCTATGTATCCTAGTTCACTTCCAAATGGAAAAAGATCCTCAGGAGTTACCAATTAGTATGCCCTTGCATATATTGCTGCCTTTTTGCTTTCCCGACCGCAGTAAATGCAGGTGGCCTGCTTTTCTTTCTGGTCAAATGGTATCACCCGGATGTCTGCACCTGTCTCTTCCTTTATCTTGGATTCGCATTGTTCTTCGCCACACCAGCCGGCGAGAAGAAACCCTCCTTTGTCCTGGATTATCGACTTGAAGTTCTCAAAATCGGCAGGTATGAAGGTGTTCTCATTGAGAAATTCGGTTGCCTTTGCAAGCATACTCTGCTGTATCCTTGCCAAAAGCGAAGTTGTGATACTTACAAGATTGACCCGCTCTGCATGCTTTTTTTCCTTTGTATCGCGCCTGACAAATTCAATCTGTCTCGCTTCGATGTCCTTTGGTCCAATATTGATGCGCAGCGGGACTCCCTTCATCTCCCATTCGTTAAACTTCCAACCAGAAGTGTATTCATCTCGGTCATCCATATATGCTCTTATGCCAGATTGCTTTAATTCAAATTCTATTTCCTTCGCCTTTTCCTTGACCATCTTGGCGTTCTTTTCCTTGTGTATGGGCACTATTACTACTTGTATTGGTGCGATGTGTGGCGGCAGAATTAGACCCATGTCATCACCGTGAACCATTATCAGCCCGCCTATCAGACGCCAAGAAATTCCCCATGAAGTCTGCCATGCAAAATGCTCCTTGGTATCCTTCCCGAGGTATTTGATCCCAAAGGGTTTTGAAAAGTTCTGGCTGAGATTGTGCGATGTCCCCATCTGGAGCGCCTTACCTTCGACAGGCATCAACCCTTCAAGAGTCGTCGTGTACTTTGCACCGACGAACTTTTCGCTGTCGGTCTTGTACCCTGCTATCACTGGTACAGCAAGGTAATTCTCTATAAAATCCTTATAAATATCAAGTATCGTCATGACTTCTTGCTCTGCTTCTTCTTCAGTGGAATGTACAGTGTGGCCTTCCTGCCACAAAAACTCTGAAGTCCTAATCAAGGGTTTCGTCGATTTAATCTCGGCTCGAAGGGCTGAGTTCCAAAAATTAACCTTGAGTGGCAAATTGCGGTAGCTTGTTATCCATTTTGCAAATATTGAATATGCAAGCGTTTCAGATGTGGGCCTGAGAGCTAGCTTTTCATCAAGCTCCTTATCGCCTGCTTTGGTAACCCAGAATACTTCTGGTGTAAAACCTGCAAAGTGATCCCTTTCTTTTGCCAACAGACTTTCGGGTATTAACACAGGCAAAAAGCCATTCTGGTGACCCGTTTCCTTGAACCGCTTATCGAGGATATCCCTTATCGATTCCCAAATTGCATAACCGTATGGGCGAAGTACAATGAATCCTTTGACAGGAGCGTAGTCAGCAAGAGTGGTCTTGAGAACAACCTGACTGTACCACTCACTAAAGTCTACATTTTTCTTGACTGTTATCCCAACTGATTCTTTTAGAGAATCCACGTTGACATTGGCAAAACGACTAGGATTTATGAAGTTTATTGTATGATATGTCCTGCAGCTGCTCCCAAAAATTGCTCTCGCCTGTGACGTTATGACAGCTTGCCATTATGGAGTTCATGTTACATATATACATATATACATATACACATACGCAGACATGCAGAGAGCTGGCTGACCTCTTATTGGCCTTCCCGGTCTTTTCCTCCATTCATCAAAATAAAAAATGCTCTCCCTCTTGGACGGTTAAGAGGCTGTCTTCCTTTGAAAGGACTTTTGGTACATGTACTAAGTCAGCTTGAGAAAAGGAGCTTCTTCTTACCATGCTCAAAGCCAATGCAACCCCAAGTAATTCATTATCAACACCATTGCCAAAACATCAATTGCTTAAAATAAATTCCAGCCTCGCTCTGGACATGCCTAATCCCATCACAAGCTAATAATTGTAAATCTGTATATACTTATGAAGGGTTCTCTTCAATATCTTTCTCTCCTTTCTCTACTATTAGAATCGATTTGTGAAGCCGGTATAAACTAGCTGAAAACTATGTCAGCTCTCTTGTAAAAAAGTATGAGTGTGGTTACAGGGGGTCGCCCTTGCAGTAAACCTTGCCCATGGGCCTGCTGAAAAAGTTTTTACAGACATAGCATTGCAGAAAGCCGATCTCACTGTTCAGTACAGGGCAGTCAACTGCCTCTAGCTTCATGCGCTTGAGCATCTTTGGACTCACACCCTTCATCTTCAGCTTACCCTTCTCATCCATCATACCGGAGCTCTGGAGTTCAGCCTTGGCTTGATCCGTGATCTTTACTGTTTTTTCCACCTGCTTGATTGGAACAACATGCTTGATGCCTTCAGGAGGGGCCTCGCTCATCATCATTATCAAGAGCATTTACCGCAGGGCTAATATATGATCCTTTGGTAGGCTTTATTTAAGCAAAATCGCTGATCTTTGTCTGGTTCTTGAGGCTCTTCCAAAGCCAGCTTTTTTGTGCCACTTCGTTCTTTGACTGTGACATATAAGAACAGGCAAACGATATTGCATCGTCAAATCGTTCAAACTTTTGCGGAGGTTTTTTCAGAGCTTCTCGTACGCCTTGTCTTATCTGCCAGACTCCAAGCGGCATTACATAATTGGGATGTATTTCACGGAGAACAATGGCTGCAGCCTTTTTGTGTCTACGTGCGAGTTGCTCCGTTATTGCAAGGCGTGCTGCAAAATAGGCTCCAGCTATTGTCGGGTTGTGGTTAAGTGCTCTTTCATCTTCGTTATCAATGCCTGTGGCAATCTGGCCTTGGCTTGTGAACCAACACTCTATCATTTCAAAATTCCACATGCCATCAGGTATCAGTATGACTGAGTAGTAGTTGGCAAGGTGTGAGTACGTAGCTACCTCAAAAAGATCAATTGAAGGATTCATTTCAATCTCTTTTACAAGCATGCCTGAAATGATGTCATCAGTCGCAGAAATGCTCCACCTAGTAGGCACAAGTTTGCGTTTATTCTTTACTCCAAGCATCCCCATGCTGAAGACTCTCTGGATGATACTCATTTCTACACGGTTCCTGTACAACTTCATCATAGCGTCTGCAGCTCTCAAATCCGTATCATAGTATGCAGCTTCAATACGCTGGTCGGCGGAAAGTGATGACACCTTAAAAGCTCTCAGTGGTGCAGCCGGTCCAAAAGGGGTGGCTTCATGGTCAAGTCGAAGTTCTTTTTGCATCTCAACATTTTCTAAGGGCTTTTTTTCAAACGTGACCTCGCTTTCAGCCGGCCTCTTCGACATAGCTAGCTCTTGTATGTTCTTAAGATATCTGCTAGAGATGTCATGTACATTCACGTTCATAGTGCAGAGGACAAGTGATAGGCGATAATTCGCTATTTCTTCAATGCTTTTACCTGTCCACAGCTCGGCTCTGTCTAAGATAGTGGTATCACCGTGTAATGGAGGTATCATTGGTCCTATCCTGACCTTCGGGTAGCCGTAACAACCCACAAAGACTGAAGGTGGGCTAGAGCCATCTATTGTGTCAAGTGAAAGCTTTGCAGTATTCTCCTTGATAAATCGTAACCAATTCTTCTCAAGATTTTTCTTTATCTCAGCTGGAGACGACAATAACACTAACACAATTGCATTGATGCGGCATTTATAGCATATGCGCCTTCATCAAGCTTGAAAAAATCGCTTTAGTTTTTAGCTAGAAGTGTTTTAGAACTATATGTATATCAGACCATCCTTAAAGAGCCGCAATTCTGGCCAAAATAGAATGTCTACATGTATTAGAATTGCTCTGATTAAGTTCACAGGCTTCTATAAAGTTTGTACAGGCGGGCAATAGTTTATAACATTAATACTTTCGCTATTGTCACATAGTAGAGATTCTCCGATGGATCATCTAGACAAGGCCATTCTTGCTAACCTGTATTCGAGCATGCTAGAGCCTTCCATTTCACCCTATGTCCGGCTAAGGGCGCGGCTGCCAATAGGCCAAGAATTCTACAATTCCGTAGTTAATCGTCTTGTTAAAATTGGTTTAGTAGAAAAATCTAACCCGACCAAGCTTACGTTTATCGGCCGTGATGCACTGAAGGTCGTTCTAGTGGGAGGAGTATTTGATCTAATCCACCCTGGTCACATTCATACACTCAAGGCTGCCAAAGCGGAGGGCGACGTGCTTGTCGTAGTGGTCGCAAGGCAGTCGACGGCTCAAAGGATAAAGACTGATAGAAGGATCTATCATGATGAGAAGCTTCGCAAAGACCTAGTAACTTCGCTTAATTTTGTCGACTTAGCACTAATCGGCAAAGAGGGTACACTTTATGACACAGTCGAATATGTCAAGCCAAACGTGATCGCACTTGGCTATGACCAAGCTCATAGCGAAAAAGACATTGCCGAGAACTGCAAGAAACGCAACCTGAATGTCCAGGTTATACGGCTGTCAACTCCAGTACCCGGATCAAAAAGCTCGAAAATAAAGGAAGAGCTGGGCGATTCAATCTATGGCCTCTAAGCAAGCCGCACCTGCACCTTTATTCTGTCATCGTTTTTGATGCCGGCTGACTGCTTGATTGATATCGGCGCTATCACCTCAAGCATACTATCATCATAGTGTGTGCGTTCAAGCACTAGGACAGCAGCATTGTCTATTGCGCCGTCATTTATGGTGGCGCGATAGCACTTGACCCAGCCATAAGTACGTGTGCCATCACTAAAGCCATGGATAAATATCGAAGGATGCTTGCCAAGCTCGAGCCGGCCATTCATGTATATCTGATCAGTTAGCCGGATGTTTAGTGTCCCAGGATACGGCTCGTATCCTAATTTTTCTCTGAATTGTCTCCTATAACCCTCCAATGACATGTAGTATGCACCCTCACCCATACCCGAAATGACATTGCCCTCAAAATCCATAGTCTCCGGTGCAGATTCAAGCGCAGTCCTCAGTGACAAAAAGAGGTTCTGTATCTCAGAATAACCTTTGTCTGTGACTTTGACTGCAAACTTTTGTCCTTTTTTCAAGCGCTCGATGTAGCCGGAAGTTTCTAGGTCTAGCAGGTGCTTCGACGCTGCTTGTTGCGACCTGCCGATACCCTTGCCAAGGAGCGTGGTCGTCACCTCGACAAAATTGTGGCGGGCTCCTTTTGACAGGAGCTCGATCAAGGTTAATATATGCTGTAGCTTGATCTCAGGCATTTATCCTTACTAGTTATTTATCCCAACGTCACCAAATGTCCTGATTCGGATATCTGCTGATTTCTTCAAGTCTGTCGTCCGATGTCCTACAATGTACTCGATACCTGCCTTGTCTGCTGCATCGACAAGCCTCTGAGTGATAATGCCGTCTATTACCAGCAGCTTGCCACCCTCTGCACTATTAAGCCTCTTGATGACTTCAGACACTGGAACCTTGAGCAGAGTATTCATCGAGCCATCCAACACGACAGCCTCAAGTGTTTCATTTATTTGAGGATAAACATCGCGTATTGCAGAGAGAATCTCTGCGCTGTCCTCAACCACTGCCTCTTTGGATGGCTGCTGCTGTGCTGACTGTAATGCTTCTTGCTGATGCACATGGGGAGTACGGTAATCCTCTTGCGGATCCCTTTCTCTCCTATAATTCCTCCTGTCATAATGGTGCTGCTGTTGATGATGAGGGGGCTGATGTGGGGAATATATCGGCTGCTGAACAGATGATACTTCAGATGAGAATGCGTCCTTCAAGATTTCAGATATCTCGAGAGGGGTGCATTCCTCCACCTCCTTACCCTGCGGAGCCCTGAGCACCTTGTCTATCTTGACTACTCCATGCAGCTCCTTCAGTATCAGGTCTCCTGCCCGATCGCCATCAAGAAATGCCACCACACGTTTGCCTTCTGTAAGCTTTGTTACAGATTCATCGATCCTTGCACCTTCTATCGCAATGGCGTTGTCATAACCTGCGCGAAGAAGATTGACAACGTCTGCCCTCCCTTCTACCAGTATTATCCAGGCAGAGTCAAAGACCCCTGTGCCGCACGCCAGCTGCGCTTTGCCAAAACTTGTGAGCTTGCCAGGTTTGCTCGCGTCATAAACATCCTTGAGCATCTCGTCTCCCTCGCTTATAGTCCTAGTAGCCCAGTCTTGCACTATCTTCTTAGCGCGGTCAACTATGACCTTCTTCTTTATAGCTCTAATATCATCGATTCCAACCAGACCAAATTTAGCCGGAAACGGCCCTACCTTGTCAATGCTCTCTATGGCTGCCGCAATTAGTGCTGCAGTAGATATGTCTGTACTCATAGGTATGAGGGCGTCGCCCTTGGTCATGTTGCCTTTAGTCTCTACGTTTACTTCAATTCTTCCAACTTTGGATACTTTTTGTAATTCATTGAGGTTCATCTCCGGTCCGAGCAAGCCCTCTGTCTGTCCAAAAATAGCACCAATAATATCGGCTTTCTCAACCAAACCATCAACGTCAAATTTTAACTTAACATGATATTTTACTATACCTGTAGTTGGCAATTCCTTTCATAACCTCGCAGTTTGCTGGTATATAGCTTTCACTTTTCTTTGCTTGAATATAAGTGCTTTGTAAACCTTCAGAGAATTATGTATAAAAGTAAAGGTCCTTGCGGCTCCCTGTGATGCCTGACATGTGTGGTGCATAGATGACAAGATCCTCTACATGCCTCACTTTGCCATTTGTTATCCTTGCAAGTGCCCTCTTGTATGACAGGTTCACGCTATGCCTGCTCAACTGGAGCTGGGACACTAGCCGGCTTGTGAGATACTTGCCGGTTCTGTCCATATCCAAGAGCAGAATTATTTTTTTGCCTATGCTATCATAACTGTCGACAAAGTCAGCAATCCCCTTAAAATGATGGAAGACTGCAAGGTTGCC
>JBJMEE010000153.1:0-7921 GCA_045809585.1 Nitrososphaera sp.
TCCCCTATGTTTCATTGACATTTCTTCTTGGCCGTCGTCTTTTTAGGCATCATTTCCCTCCTCAGTTTTGATCTTGTCCTCGCTAGCATCGACCTTATTTTCTTGTTTAGTTCAATTTTTAGGATCCTTACTATGCAGTCATCAATTCAAGCTAGGAGTATAAGTTCCAAATCTCCCAATTGAAGGCGAATCCTTAAACTTCAGAATCCATTATGATTATTACGTTAAGGGCAAAGCTAATACATTGTAATTCCAGTTGAGCCCCAGTCTTTGGCGGATCATGGGCCAAGGAATAATCATTTAATATACACCTCGGCTTACCAACCCGTATGCCAGGAGCCTATGTTATGATCAATACACTTCCGGGCATGGAAAAGCCAGTCCTTAGCGAGATAGCTCAGATACCAGGGGTCGTATCGGTTGAGGGTGTCTATGGTGAATTTGATCTGATAGTAAGGGTTGACGTTCCGCTTGGTAATACAGTAGATCTTGTGATCAATCAGATTAGAAAAATACATGGCATAAAGTCAACAAGGACCATATCATCTATTGATGGCGAGCGCACGAGCGGCACTGGGATGGATCACCTCGGGCCGCCATCGGACTAAATGGCTAGCTATTTATTATTGGCAGTCATGAAATGATTTATCCCTCTGCATGTTTAGCTTTAAGTACATTTTCTTCTGTTCAGAAACTATGTACTTGTAGTCACGTTGATCGTGCATCATCCTTATTTTGCAATAGTTCAGATGCGGTCACAATTCTATCTGGGCAAACCTCTTTTTTTGCAGTAGGTCGATATTTCTGCTCAAAGGTCAGAGTTGAACGAAGCTTCGAATCATGAGCAGCACCATATAACAGTCATATTATGTCGTACCTTCAACGTGTCAATGCGATATCATTCTTTTTACTTGCACCTGTCAATTAACTCATACATGCGCTTATACGATTGCTGCAGGTCTTGCCCCTTTTGCATACTTAACTTTATCTTTTGCAGCTCGGCCTTTAGATCCTTGCTGTCATTTGCAATCACAAGCCGCGCAAGCGCTCCTGCATCTTTAAGGTAATGGTTTATGTATCTCTTGGCATATGTGTTCTCGCGAATGAGAGCAATGACAAGCTCTGGCTCCTCGGTGAATATGCTTTCTGCAATAAGTGACTGAAGACTAAATGTGGTTCCTGAGACTTGCTTTAGCATTGAAATGTTGTTGCCTGATGACATGGCCTTGGCAAAAACAATATTTGCAAAATACGTCAGTCCAAGAACAATTGCTATTGACTTGTCATGTTGTTTGGCGTTTGGTAGTACCATCACATTGGCATTTTCAAATATTTCCTTTGCTAACTTGAGCTCTACTTTTTCATTTCTAACAGGAACTAGCAGCACTCTAATGTCCAGTTTTTTGCTGCTTGCTCCAGGGCCAAACATTGGATGAATGCAGAGCGGTCGAAGTTTGATTGGAGTCTTATTCAAAGCCACAAATGTCTTGTCTTTTACTGACGATATTTCTGCGATGATGGCTCCATGCTTCATATTTTTTGTGCATTCTTTGATGGCCTGTGGCGTCTTTTGCACGGGCACACACACAAGTACCAAGTCAGCGTCCTCAACGCATTGAAGTAAGCTGGTTTGAATTTTTACGCCAGGAGTGGTTTTCAACATTTTCTGGTTGATATCGTATGCTGAAACATCCAGACTCCGCCGGGCAAAATAACCCGTGAACCAAGAGCCCATTTTTCCTGCGGCACCTACAACCGCCACTCGCTGCAATTTAAGCCTGCTCCCTTATGACAGATGCCATGACATCAAGTCCTCTTTCTAGAGTCTTCTCCGGCTGACACGCAGAAATCCTGATAAATTGCCTGTATGAATCTCCAAATCCACTACCAGGTGCTACCGCGATCCCTTTCTTTAGCAACTTTTCGACAAGGGGAATATCTTCCTCTCCCAAAGGGAGCTGAGGATATGTGTACATCGCACCGTCCGGCTCGATAAATCTAAGCGACATTTTCTTAAGTTTACTGCATATAAAGTCGAGCCTCCTTTTCATTAGGTTGACGTTTTCCAATGGGTCTACATCAAGCGCAGCAAGAGCAGCCTGCTGCATTGGCTCTGCTACGCTTGTAATGGCGACTGCCTGAACTTTCGCCATTTTTGAGATAATATCTTTGTTCGCAATACCGTACCCCACTCTGAAGCCAGTCATAGCATAGCGTTTTGAAAATGATCCTACAATAATGCTGTTACCATAGTCAAATTTTCGTGTGCTGCTGAATCGGCCAAACGCATAATCAGCATAAACTTCATCGCTTAGCAAGTAAAGACTGTGATCCTTGGCAATTAGCACTATCTTTTCCATTGTCTTGTCATCAAGCACCTTTCCTGTGGGGTTGTTTGGATAGTTGAGTACAATCATTTTAGTGCTTGAATTAATCATCTCTTCGAGTCTTTTAGTGTCAGGTATCCACTTGTTCTCAAGTGTAGTTGTCAGTACCTTAGTCTTTGCACCTACAAAATCTGAACATTCCTTATAGGCGGGCCATGCTGGTTCGATTACTATCATCTCTTCTCCAGCTCTTAGCAATGATGTAATTGCACTGAAAACGGCAAAGCGCCCGCCTGGAGTGACCATCACCTGATCCCTCGATAATCGTCCTCCTTCCTTCGTGGCTATAGCGTCACGTAGCTTAGCAATGCCTAGAGTATCTGTATAATGATATAACTCCATCTTGAAAGATTCTGCAAGTGCTGCGCCAACTCTTGCAGGCGGCGGATAGTCTGGTTCACCTACCTCCATGTGAATGATTTTCTTGCCTGAAGCTTCAAGCTGTTTTGCCTTTGCGAATATGCCTAGATGCGTCTGCTTTTTTTCTACAGGCTTTTGCTGGGTTTTTTGCACTTGTACGTGCTCAGACTCGGTAAGCAATATGTTGAGGAGCCGTAGAGCAAATTCAGTGCTCATTCCAATTTCATCCGCAAGCAACCTGACTGTCATCTGTATCTCATGCTCAACTTTTTCGTCCTTCACATCAATGCCAAGCTTGCTCTTTACTTCGCCTATCTTCCTTGCAAGCTCTGTGCGCTGCTGCACAGCGCGCATTATCTGCGTTGTCACATCGCGGACCTTGTCACGCAGTAACTCGAGTTCTTCGTTTTTGTTATCCATCAGCACCATCTCACTTTAGAACCAAGGGTATTAGGCCTGCCCGGATGGCATGATCGGCCAAAACCATCGAAACTACAGACTCCACTACAGGTGGAGCCCTTGGAACAACGCAAGGGTCATGCCTTCCTGGTACAGTGAGATTTGTCTGCTCCTGGGTAGAAATGTCAAGCGTCTTCTGTTTCTTGGCAACTGAAGCAGCTGGCTTGAAGCCCAGCCTAGCCACGATTGGCATTCCGATTGACAGCCCACCTAATATTCCACCAGCATTATTGGTGTTTGTTATCACCTTGCCGTCTTTTATCAGATAGCTGTCGTTATTTTCGGAGCCGTGCATTTTACTGCCCGCAAAACCAGAACCAAACTCAACAGCCTTGACTGCAGGTATGCTAAATAAAGCCTTGCTGAGATCTGACTCCAGAGATGCAAATATCGGCTCGCCCATGCCTACAGGCAGACCGTTGCTAACGCATTCAATTATGCCTCCAAGCGAATCGCCTGATTTTCTTGCCTGCATGATCGCCTCCTTCATACTCTGTGCGGCCTGCAAGTCAGGGCACCTGACTTCGTTATTATATCTAGTGGCAATACTTTCTTTAGTCATACTTCGTGCCTTTATGCCCCCTATTTCGACGGTATAAGCGACAGTTTCAATTCCAAGGGTTGTTTTCAATAGCTTTGCAGCTATAGCGCCGGCCATTACAAGCGTGGCCGTGAGCCTGCCTGAAAACCGTCCACTTCCGCGATAATCCGCAAAACCGCCATATTTTATCGTAGCAGGATAATCTGCATGTCCGGGTCTTGGAATGTTTTTTATCATCTCATAAGGCGTTGAATCTGTATCATGATTCCATATAAGCATACATATCGGAGCACCCGTACTAAAGCCATTGAAGATTCCAGATAGGATCTCAACTTTGTCTTCTTCTCTCCGTTGTGTAGTTATGACCGACTGGCCGGGCTTCCTTAGGTCAAGCAGCCGCTGTACGTCGGCTTCGCCTAAAGGTAGGCCAGCAGGACAACCATCTACTATTATCCCGATACACCTTCCATGACTTTCGCCGAAGCTCATGGCGACAAAGCGCTCTCCCATCATGCTGCCACCCATCTCTGCTAGGAGCAATTGACTTTGTTCTATATATTGCCTTTCTGTTATTCTCTATCTGGCGCTGACGATATTCTTCCTCCAATGTTTTTCATATCGGAGATAAAGTTAGGATATGACACATCTACTGATTGGGCGCCGGCTACTATGGATTTTTCAGTCATCATGGATGCGATTGTGAAAGCCATGAAAAGTCTGTGGTCGTTGTGTGCTTCAAGTGATGCGTTTTTTATTTTCAGAGGCGCAGTTATCTTTAACCCATCATTAAACGCTTTGATATCTGCACCGAGCTTTAGAAGCTCACCTGCAATGTTTGATATCCTGTCTGTTTCCTTTGCCCTAGCATGAGCCACGCCTCTTATTATCACAGGACTTTTTGCCTTCAGTGCAAGTATCGAAACAACAGGCAAGAGGTCAGGTGTATCGGATAGGTTAAATTCACCGCCTTCTAATCTGTCCGAACCCTTGATAGCTGCCTCACCCTTTTCATCGTCCACCTTTATCTGGCAACCCATTTTCTTCAAGATGTCTACAATCCGTGAATCGCCTTGTGGCATTTCAAAATTGAGCCCATTCACCGTTACGTCCTCTCCAGCAAGTGCACCAGCAGCAAGTATAAGTGCTGCAGTCGAAAAGTCACTTGGGACATCGAATTTTGTGCCCCTATATCTTGCGTTTTTGATATGGTATTCCAGCATATCGGAACTATGGTCAATGGAAACTCCAAAGTACCGCATTGTGGCAAGCGTGGCAAGGACGTAAGGCCGGGACACAAGGCTGCCCCTTACCTTCATTACAACCTCTGATTCAGCGTAGATGCTTGCAATTAATAACCCTGAAATGAACTGACTTGAAATGCTGCCGTCTACAAAAGCCGTACCGCCCTTTATCCCCCCGCCCTTTACTATAAGCGGAGGCGTTCCGTTTTGCTTTGTCGAATATGCGTCCACCCCTAGCTGTTGAAGCGCATCTAGCATGGGCTGCATCGGGCGATTACGGAGGCTTTCATCCCCTGTCAGTACAGTATAGCCAGTTCTTACTAGGCCCGACATTGCGGCAATTATCCTTATCGTGGTTCCAGAATTCTCCGCATTTATTACATTTTCGGGAGGATTGAAGTGGTCTGTACCCTTTATCCGCATGCTTGTGGAGTCATACGTTATGTCCGCTCCAAGAGCGGAGCAGGCTGCTAAGGTCGCTAGAGTATCTCGGCTCATTAGGACATGTGTTATTGTAGACTGCCGATCTGCAAGGGAGCCAATTGCTATTGCCCTGTGACTGTAGCTCTTGCTAGAGGGGCAGCGCACACATCCGCTTAACCTAGATCTTGCCACTGCTATTCTAGTCATTTTATAATCTTCACATTTGCCTTCTCATTATTTACTTTGGAAACGATTATCCTATCCTCAAATTTTGACAGTGCACTCATGATCGATTGAACCTCGTGTTCATATCCCACCGCCGCAATTGAGGGACCATTTCCCGAGATACTGGCGGAAAGTGCCCCATGCTCGATCGCAGCCATCACAGGCGTGTAGCTTGAAGACAGCGCAGCAGATGCAAGGACTCCGTTAAGCTTCATCGCTTTCCAGAATCGGCCTGACTCTGCAAACCTGAAAGCATCAATGAAGATGTCGGAGAGGTTCTTGAGCTTTCGCACGTCTCCCCTCGTACTATCGTGTGGCAGGATAATGATTGCATAAAGATTCTCTGGCGCCCTCTCTTTCCGGATTATCCGTCTGGAGTAATTGTCGGTCACAGTAAAACCGCCAAAGTAGCAGGCCGTCGCGTCATCATATGCTCCTGTCAATGAAACCTTGGCTTCTAGAGAAGAGCGTACAGCCGCTTCAAGTATTGTATAATCGTTAACATTCTCGTCGCTTACCATCTGGCTACATGCAAGCGCGACAGCATTTGAAACGGCACTGGAGCTTTTGAGCCCATATCCAACTGGTATTTCTGAATTGATCTTAATAGTTATTGTGTTGCTTTCTATAGTTTCTTTTGGGAGCGTCTTCTGAACGATAGTATTTATCAACCTATCACCATTCTCGCCTGTTGCAAATCTAACGCCATGTCCTTTCTGAAGTTCAACTTCTGCAGTAACCTTGAGTGATATTCCAAGGGCGGATCCCTGTCCGGTGGCTATTGCGTTCACTACTGAAATAGCTCCATGCACCGTCGCTCTTGCCTTTCTGGCGGTTGTCGTCATATTGGTTCACCAAATATTCCTAGGAGGTTCTTTTTCATAGCATCCCTCGGCGCGGACAATCCCGTCCATATCTCAAATGCGTTTGCACCTTGCTCGATAAGCATTTCATAGCCATACACAACGCTTGCTTGTGCATGTTTTGCATTTTCGATTAGGTCTGTGACTAGTGGGCGATACACCAAGTCGTAGACTATACTTCCCTTTTGGATATGCTGGTAGTCGATCACACTGGATTCATTCTTCATCCCTAATGTTGTTGCGTTGACTATCAGATCGCACATAGGCGAAATATCCTTTACCCCTGCAAATGGTATTACCTCACATTTCATGCCCCGGCCATCTGCTAAGTTGGCAAGTTCCTCTGCTCTCCGCATGTCCCGGTTTGCAATTACAACCTTGGCTATGCCCTTCTGTTCTTCGAGGCCAGCCAGCACTGCCCGCGCAGCCCCACCGGCCCCAAGCAGGAGCACATGCATACCCCGAAAATCAACTTGGCGCTTGCGCAGCGGCTCGATAAAGCCATAGACATCGGTATTGTACCCTCTGAAGATGCCCTCTATGTTTTTAACGGTGTTTACTGCTGCTGCCTTTTTCGCACTATCTTCGAGCTCGTCAAGGTACTTCATTACCGGTGCCTTGTTGGGAGATGTCACGTTGAATCCAGCAATGTTTATGCTGCGCAAAGACTCAATTGACTCTTTCAACTCCGCCTCTGGGACTCTAAATGCTATATAGGCACAGTTGAGTCCTTTCGCTGCGAAAGCGGCGTTTTGCATTGCTGGCGACAGCGAGTGATGGATTGGATCGCCTATAATGCAATAAGTCTTGGTCGAAGTCTGCATCGTCTATTGCAAATATTGCCAGCCTTTCACATATATACCGTCGAAGAAATCGTTTAAAGGAACGTAGCTTAGATTGAAAGGTCGACCCTCGCTAACACATATGAGGCTGGCAACAGATTCTCTTTATGTCTGTGCATGTCTCTATACACTATGTAAATACTACAACCTTAGTCAACATTACTAAGGAAATGCTAGAGATTAAATAAAGATCGTCATATCTTACCTACTCTCATCTTGCTGTACAACTTTTTCATCTGTTGTACTGTTAACTGTCCCGGTGCAATAGTTTTCTCGAGGCTTGCATAACTAAAGGGGGCGTTACCAATTATATTGCACAATAGTCTTGATATCACTCCAGCATCACCCATGGCAAAAAAGATCGGGGATAACCCCATGGCCGTCTCGTACAGCTCTAGGAGCCTCAATGAATCTTCGATACTCTGTGCTGTAGTCACGATCTTGACATAGTTGCTATAGGTCCTCATCTCTGAAAGCATATCAGCGATATAGTCACTTGGCGGCGTTTTTTCGAAGTCATGCCACGATACAAGCAGGCGACTCTTTTTCTTTTCTAAAAAGTCTGCCAGCTCGTCATTTT
>JBJMEE010000154.1:0-13800 GCA_045809585.1 Nitrososphaera sp.
AAGACCGTTTACCCAAAGGCTGCCGCTGAGTTTCTACGCATTGGAGGCTATCCTGGGCTCAGCTCTCTTGAGATTGAGAAAGTAACTGCTGGCGCCCTTCCGCTGCTAGGCGAACCTGCCGCTGTGGTAGCAAAAGGTGTCTCACAAGTTGCAACTGAAATCTTGAAATCCCGTAATCAGGAGTCATCAGATGAGGCAGTCCAGAATTTGTCAGAGACGGTTTCAGGAGCACTTGCCAAGATCCAAGAGATTGCCGAAAAGATTCAAAGCAACACCAGCAAAATGATAGTCGATGGGCAATTCTTGAAGCAGGAAGAAGTGGCTGATATGGTCATGAATTTATGCGACGACGATATTAGCAGGCTAGTAAATGGTAGGGTCATTCCTAACGACCGCGTATTCTATCCAGTCAAACCAATCGTTGGCACAGCAGTCAGCGGCACGGTAGAACCAGACATCAAAGGCAAAGTCATTGTCTTAACGACCAGCTCCTCTGCGAAGAAGGACGTTGAGAGAGTCAAAGAAATTGCAATGCTCGCGAGTGAGCGGAAGGCCAAAGACGTAATTGTACTTGCACATAACCATCAGGACATGACTGAGTATGGGGAATTTCACAGCCACACGATCGACATGCTAGATGAAGAAAGCGTGCGCCGGCTGTTTAATGCTGCAAAGAGAAGGTCCAGCAAAATTGATTCAATCATTCATTTCACAGGAGAATATGATTATAATCTACCTTTGAGTTCACTTTCAAGGAAACAATGGGATGCCTTAGTTGATAACTTCATTTACATTCCCGGAGTTATCGTAAAAGAGGGCGTGAATGCTATGGCACCAGATGGCTCAACGCAAGAGCCTGCCAAATTCAAAGATTCTAATGGTTCTCTTGTGATCGTAGGACCTGATGCTCCGATTGGTAAAAAGATATCTGGTTTATTAAGGGCAAGGGCTGATGTTTTCCGCGGAGCGCTGCGGCCATACACTACAACTGTAAACCAAGAGCTCGGTGATGTACTCGGCTCGAGTATAAAGCTCCATCTAGTGTTAGCGGGTAACAGCGAAGGTTCAGAACCAGACAATGGCAGGCTTTACAACTCCGTACTAAATCTTGCTGCAGGAGTTGCTCTTAATCGAAATGAGGCGATATTCTACATTGACGAGGCAACGAAATAATGTCATCTGTCGACTTAACAGAGACTCTTGGCTGGATTTTGTTTGAAAGATATCTTATTTTCAGAACAGATGAGCATGGCAATCGCCTAATCAATATCTCGAACTGAGCCCATCCAAAATAAACGTGATCGCTACTGCCATGAGTACAATTCCCAATAGTCGTTGCAGTTGCACTTCCCTTGTAATGAGTGATAACCTTGCTCCTATCTGAGCACCGGCAAAGGCCCCTACTGACAGTGCAACTGCCTGAAGGTAATCAGGGTGTCCCAGAACCGAGTGTGTTAAGACGCCCACAATAGCTGTCATCATCAGTGTCAATTGTGATGTTGGTGCTGCTCTATGCATTCTCAGGCCAAGGACAAGCAACATAGCCGGCACAAATATTATACCGCCTCCCACCCCAAAGAGGCTTGATATTACCCCCGCGCCAAATGAAGCAGCAAATACTGCAACCTGTAGAGACATCGAACGCTTCTTAGCTCGGTTATCTTTTAGGACTGAATTTTTGTATGAAATGTAAAGGCCGGTCAGTATTAGCAATATCCCAAAGTACAGTTTGAATAAATCTTCTTGTAAGTATTCAGAAAGTATCGCGCCAAGAACACCTCCAGGGATCGCTGAGGCAGCCATCTCTAGGCCAAGGGCGTAATCAATTCTCTTTTGTCTGGAATACTCTATAGTTGAGGAAATACTTGTCGACATGACGGCAAGAAGGCTCGTGCTCGCGGCCTGTGTGGAGGGCAGATTCAAAAATGTAAGAGCCGGCACCATTATTATGCCCCCTCCCACTCCAAGCATGGAACCCAATGTTCCAGCTCCAAGCCCGACTACGAGGAGAAGTACCAGTGTGGCAATATTGTCTAACAATAGTGCTGTATTCCTTTGTATGCTTAACAAATGCTGGCAGGATAAAAATAATTCGGAAAGCTGTTTTTGCTATGCGCAATAAATAAACCGGTCATTCCTAAGACTATTTTACCAGTTTCTATTACATATGATATAGTAAGAATCTATATACAGTAGGTAGGACCATTATGCGCAAGGGCTCTGTGGGTGCAAGCGTAATTTGTTGAGCTTGACAAACTTGTGGGGATTGAAATAATTTAAAACATCCAAACGTATTATTTTAGCTTCCAGGGAAATCGCTCACAATCAAGCCCCAGGTTTTTATTATTATAAAATAATATTAACTTCTAATGGTGCTAACTGATAGTGTTTGCTTTCTAATCAAACCTTATGTGTTTACGAGAGGATCCTAGACAAGAGATTGAGAATTACACCAGTTTATAATACAAAAAAATCATTCGATTTTCTGGGTAGAGATAAAAAAGAGGAAGCATATATACTAAGACCTCGATACAAAAAAATATTAGCCGTACGAAAAAGCTTTCAAAAATTTTCCGCCTAGATATATCAAGATCTATGATAATGAGGGTGAACAAACTTAGCTCTTTTTGTCATCCTGACAACATGCTATCTTTAAGGTGAAATGTTACGATATTGTATAGACTATGCTGGCGATGAGAATAACTCAATAGTAGGTATATATAAGTAGGACCAGCTGAAAACCGGAGCTGGTTTTGCATCTGACAACAGAGATAAGATCTATTGAATTTTTTGAAACTGAAGGTCTGCAAATTATAACTGACCTCCTTATTCAGATATGCTTCTTGAGACTGTTGCAGGACTCTTCTCCTGTATAAGATTATTCTCATTGGATACGAAGTTATCATCGAATATGAGCCATGGTTAAACCTTTAGCACACCGCTTTGAGCCGCCTTTATTTCCAAGCATAGCACTTTTTTATATACTGAATCTGACCAATCTTTTGTTATCCTGCCTCCTTCTTGTTACTGTCCTTCGAGTAGCAACTAACGAAAGAGTTCTCGCTATGGTTTTATAGTTTTATTAACCCCACAACATCTTAAACAGCAGTATCTTAATTGCGTATAGTAATTGTGGGGTTTGGCGTAGTTGGGCAGAGTTTCGCTAAGCTGCTGCTATCGCGGTCAGCAGATCTATACAGTCAGTACGGTATCAAGCCGCGTATAGTAGCTTGTGTCGATAACAATGGTTCAGCGATATCGCCAGCGGGTCTCGATCCCAGGAGACTTCTCGAGTCCAAGAAAACCAAAGGGACTGTAGGCGCCTATGAGAAAGGAAACACCAAATTTAATCCCCTGCAAGTCATTGAGAAAGTCGATGCTGAGGTTATGCTTGAGTGCACTCCAACAGACCTCAATGACGCGGAGCCGGCAACCTCTCACATCACAGTGGCAATGAGAAGTCGCAAGCACGTGATCTGTGTTAACAAGGGTCCACTTGCCCTGGCATTTCCCTCACTTATCGAGCTTGCAGACTACAATGGTGTAATGTTGCGGTTTAGCGGTACAGTTGGCGGCGGGACACCTATTCTTGAGTTTGCCAAGCGCTGCCTAAAAGGAGACAGGATAATCTCGTTTCACGGCATACTGAATGGCACGACAAATTACATTCTGAGCAAAATGGAAGAGGGACGGACATATGAGACCGCGATGAATGATGCCAAGGAAAAAGGCTATGCAGAAGCCAACCCGTCGCTTGACGTAGATGGCTTTGACGCAGCTGCAAAACTGGTTATCATGGCTAACTGGGTTATGGGAATGAAGGTAACTATGAAGGATATCAAGCGCACTGGCATCACCAATTTAGGACTGTCGGATGTGAAAAATGCGGCTGCTTGTGGCAATGCAGTGAAATTGCTAGCGGTCTGCGACAGCAGAAGGCTTCATGTGGCTCCCACAGAAGTTGCCAAGACCGATCCTATATGCGTTGACGGGACTTTGAACGCTGTTACATTTATGTCTGAGCATTCTGGCCAGCAGACGATAATCGGAAGGGGCGCCGGAGGCATGGAAACTGCGAGCGCGATACTACGTGATCTAATAGAGATAAGAGAAGCAACATTTAGCTGAAGACGAGGGTTCTTCTGTTTAGGGAGGTTTGAAAAAAAGCGGAATTCTTTGCCTCTTGTCTGGAAAAATAATATCACTATAATTGAACCGATAGCAATAATATGATACAGAAACACTCGTGGAATCGGATGGTGGTTCAAGGTGCTTTGTTCCAGTGGTTATGATGTCATTAACTTACATAAATGACTGGGACATTCAGTAGTGGAACTTGGCAAACATTATAGAAAGAGCTGGAGGAGCACATGACAGTACATTGCGTATCCCCATCATAGATTGTTCATATTACTATTTCGCGTAGCAGACAAACGTCAATCTATACAGGGTCATCCGGGGAAGAAGGAAAATAAATATATTCTCGATACGGTATAAACAAAGATTCAACGTATATGGTCAATCGCTATGTGGTGGCCGGTCTGTCCCACCTGACTAGGTGCGTTCTATCGATTCGCTTTCTCTCTCATTGGCACCAACGAGGCCGGTTTCAGCAGACCTAGTTAGCAAAAAAAGGTATAAATATTGCAACGTGGCATAGAAATTCTATAATCTAACCATGCAGATTTTAAGCAAAAGTGCTGAAAAAATTGAAGGAATTGCAGATGCTGACTTCGTCTGTATGGAGTGCCAAGTCAAGCCTGCAGAGATATTTCAAGTCAACGGAGAGTACTGCCTGGAATGCTGGCAAGCCATAACACATACTAATCCTTAGACCGCTAAAAGCAGAGGCATGCTTATTCTCCAGCAAGAAGCCCAGTACATAATGTAAAGTATTAATTATGGTATGTGCACCAATATTTTGACTGCCCTGAAGATATTCTTATTATCTAAGAGTGCAACCGCAAAGCTTTTCAAAACACTCACTTCTTCGTGGCCGCAAGACCTTCTTCCAAGGGTTAAAAATATCAAGATATATGAAATCGAGGAAGACAAGTGCCTTTTGGTTGCAGACAAGATGGTTGCAGTACAAGTGCGGGATATAATAGTACCCTTCCTTGGCAAGCAAGAAGAGTTGAAGCGCTTTCCTTCAGTGACAATAGACACGGGCGCAGTGAAATTTGTTTGCAATGGGGCCAAGGTCATGCGACCCGGCATAGTAAATTTCGATTCTTTCAAAAAGGGAGAAATTGTAGCGGTAAAGGATCCGACGCATGGAAAAGCAATTGCTATAGGACTTGCTCTTGAAGACAGTGACGTGGCAAGAGGAATGGCCAAAGGCTACGTCATAGACACCGTTCACTATATCAGCGACAAGATTTGGGAAGCGTATAAGAAAATATAGAAATCAGGAAGGTTTTACAGTTTCTTCCCTGTGGCCACTTCTCGTCATAAACAATATGTCAATACCATCACCACTTGCAGCATCACGTTGGACCGCAGACCTGATGGCCCTGGAAGCCAACTCTTTAACTTTCTCCTCCGACATATTTGGCTTAAATTCTGCATCCATGATGCCAAGTGCTCCTTCTGCTCCTGTGCCTACCGCAGCATAATCATCAGGCAGTACTGAACCGAGTGGGTCAAGGGTATATATCTCTGGTTTTTCATTGATACCGCCCACTATTACTTGAGTTAGAAGTGGGAAATACCTTCTTTCAAACATAATGACAGACATTAACTTTGCGATCGAGTTTGGAGCAACCTCGCGTCTTGTCTCCAACTTACGGATCTTGGCCAATGCCTCGACCTGCCTTACAAGTACCTGCATGTCGGCGACCATACCAGCGCATGCTGCGCCAACGTGGTCCGTTACTGTAAATGTTTTTTTAATATTCTTGTTCACAACGAAGTTCCCGAACGAAATTCTTTTGTCTGCTGCTAATATAACGCCATCACTGTAGGATATACCTACTACGGACGCCCCCGGCATGAATTCTGCAAACGCCATATGCGATGTACATCGCTGTTAAAGTTAGATTTAGTCGTTTCTATTAGAGAGGCAAGGTAATTCCCAAAGCAAATGATTCTTGCAGGTCTAACGTTTTATTACATTGGTGTCATGAATCCTGATGGCTTCAGCCACAAGCCGGTTCTGTAGCTCGAGTGCATCTTTACCTTCGGGATGTTTCGCCTGCGCTACTGCCTCAGCAACAATGCTTATGACGTGCCTCATTAGGAACTCATCGCCTCTTGTGGCCTCTGCCCTATAGGTCGGATTGGCTTTATTTACAAACACAATATTCTCCGTGATAAAGCTGTATCGGGAATCACTTTCGTCCTCATATGGGATCACTTTGTAACCTATCCTCTTGAGTGCAAATGTCTTCTTCAGTATAGGTTTGCGTATATTCCTTGTCTTAACGACCGTACCGTCGGCTTGCGTTTCATTCACCTCGTCTGCAACCACGCCTTCTGTTATGTTAGCCGAGGTGCCTGACGAATGTGGATGTGTGAGGTTCTGTGATTGGATATCCTCTGACTTGGAAATTGTTGAGCTTCCAGGAGGGAATGAGCGAGTGTCGTCATAATTTGTAATTTGGTAGTGGTCGTCAGAATGCACTTTATGCTCCTGCTTTTCATGTTCCTGATCGGACGCACCCTTCACCCGTTCTTTTACTTGCACCAGTTCGTACCCTTGTACTTCCTCTTCGAGCTCGAGGTTTTCAAACATGGCTTGTCCAAGTATCTTGTCAATTTCGCGATAGATCCTGGATTCCTCCCGGGTGATTAGTACGTCTTCGTATTCAGTCAGCCCTGGAATTACTCTATCAATGACAAAAGTTTTCATAGTCTGATTGAATTTGGCATATTCATCGTCCTCGATGATTGCAGACTTGTCAGCGAACCTCGTAGTCAAGCTATCACATCTCACAAAGCCGGTTACACGGTTAAGCTTTGTGTCAAAGCCAAAGTTGCTGCGCATCACAATATGGTTTCCGACCATTACAGCTATTCCACGTTCGTCGTCTGACAATGGTCTCCTAGCGATAATGATTTCGCCGGTTAACCTGCTGTTGTCAAGGTTGAACGGCATTCTGTGTCCTTGAATTTCAGGGGCCTTTATAACTTGAGCCCCCTCAAAGTTCCACTCTCGGAGTTTCTCGGCAGTTTTGATATATACTTCAAATAACGGTTGCCTTAACACCGCTAGCTTCCTGATCTCCTTCATTATCTTAAATACATCCAGCTGCGTCTTGGCCCCTGTCATGACCAGTTCTGTTCCGTCTCGCTTAAGCGGCGGTTCCCTTACATCTTCAAGCTTGGCATTTCCCATGTACAGCTTTTCTAGTACACCTGCATTGATGGCAAGCGCTTTGCTGAAACTGCCACGCCTTGTTCTTATTTTCATACTTTCAAATGATGTCAGGAATGATAATCTGCCCGTGCCATATCTGCCTGTTCTAATTCTTTTCAGTTTAGGTGATATTGATTCGGTCCTTTTATGAGGTGAACCCAAAAGCAGAAACCTTTCCACCCCCTTCTCATCCATCCCTGAGTCATCTTCAATAGCGATAGAACCGTTACTCAGTACAGTGACGAGGACTTTCGTGGCGTCCTCATCAAAGGCATTCTCTACAAGCTCCTTTAGAATTTCTATTGGAGAGACCCAGGTTTTAGTGGCAAATTCCTTGAAAAAGGACGGATGAACCTTCATTTGAGCAGGCATTTTTTCAAGAGCTGATACTCCCACACCTTTATTTAATACTTGTCAAGGTCTCTTAATTTTAGGCCAACTTACCCCAATTCAATGAAATTGCATACCTACGGATACTTCCTGCGTTAATTTAATTAATAATTGCCGCAAGACTTGAAAATATAAGAACCCGGCAGAATCATAGAATAACGGCAGTTGCGAAGGCACTTTAGTTCAATATGCTTTTTTATTCATGATCTGTTGTTATCATTTTGCTTTGTAGGTCGTGCCTCTACTTTTAGAACGAAGTAATTATAAAATTAAAATAAATTACAGAGGATTAAGAGGTCGCCTTCTATGGCCTTCCGCAATCTACATATTCTTCTCCAAATGCAGAAGAGTTATGCAAAAGTGCACTTGCGGCAGGGACTCAAGGTCATTTGAGGCTTGTACGCCTCTCGGCTGCGATACCATTATTGTATGCAGTGGCTGCTCCAAGAACGTTTTGGAATGCTCGTGCGAGACTATGTAGGTTTGTAACGCAAAACCGCTCCGATCTTGCCAAGGCTGGCAAGCTGCGATCCTTCTTCTGTCTTGCCGGAAATGACTTCAAGCCTGCTCCCTGTCTTTAGGGCAAGCTCGTTTAGGTATTCGACTATGTCTTTGTCAATAACTTCCAGATCAGCACCGTGACATGACGGGCACTGCTTTGAAAGCCACTCCTGCTTAGTGGCCATGATCTGGGATCTGTCTGCTATTATTGTCTGAGTATTCTTGCAGGCCTTGCACTTGATCTCCAGCTTGCTGTATGTAACATCATCCGTCACTATCACCAGATCTGCAATGCCACGTTCCAGCGCCTTGACTACATCGTGAATACCGTATATTCCAAGTCCCCGGCCGGAATGGACTTCGGCCATGAACTTTTTGATAAGCAGCTTTTCTTCCATCACGCGGTATTCCTGCAAGATACCATCTTTCTGGGCCTTTTCTATTAGCTCGCGGACGCCTTCTTCTCCAGAATAGGATGTGTCAAGTGTTGCTATAACGCTCTTTTGCAGTCGGTAGTCAAGATACTCTTCTCTTAGAAAGTTCTCCTTTGTTGGCCCAGGGCCTCCTACAATTGAGCCCTTTATATTATATTGATCTAGAAAAACTTGTTTGGCATGTTCTGCTACTCTGTGATAATACTCATTCAACTCATTTTCCCTCAATCTTTCAAACCTTCTTGCAGACTGGCCACCTTGTCGATGTTTGCCTGCTACGCCGGAGGTGAGCGTGTCAATAACCTCCCAGTGGTCACCTGTAAGTATGCCAATGCCCGTCTCCTGAGTGTCTATTGATAGTATGCCAATGACCTTGTCATCTTTCATCATTTCCTTCAGATGATCAGTCCAAAAGTGATCGTCACATCGGTATAGGCTGATTTGGACCGGCTTTGGAGGTAATATAGGGTATATCTCAATTTTTTCTTTGCCAATTCCCTTGTCATTTGGTATCGCACCACAAAATATTATGAGTCCGTTCTCAGGTGTTTCCTTGAATAATTTTAGTTGCTCAATGGTTTTGCTAAGTGCGTCTTGCACATGAGTTCTGGTAAGGTCTGACTTGATGTTTGAAGCAGTGCCGGCTTCATTGCGTAGCTGTGAAATAACGTCAAATACTGGGCGACGTGGTGGAATGTAAACAGTGACAAGCTCCGTTCCGTGTCCGGATATACTTGACAGTTCATTTATCATCTTCGTCAGCTTGTATCGCTTTACGGAATCCCACTTGCTATTGCCATCATCTGACATTGAATGCTGTGACAAGAAAAATTTTGTCCGCACATAATATAAGGCTTCAACTTCTTAGGTACCTTATAAGTGCGGGCGCTGGCAAAGTAGAGGTCGGAAAAGATGCTACCAAGGCTCGAATACATCAAGCAGGCGAGAGTGAGGCTCGGAATTACACAGAGAAAACTAGCCACCTTGACAGGAATCAGCACGTCTATGGTAAATCAGATCGAGTCCGGAAGATGCAAACCAAGCTATGAAACAGCTCGCAAGATCTTTGAAATCCTGAGCTCACTTGAAGGCCGCACCTCTATGAAGGCGGGTGATATTTGCAGTCGCTCGCCAATTTCAGTGCAAAAGGATGAAAAGCTTCACGAGGCAATAGATGTCATGCGTGTCAACTCGATTAGCCAAATTCCAGTATTTGATTCGTCCCGTGTGGTAGGCATTCTGACAGAGGATGGGCTTGCAAAGGTGATGCTAGAAAAGAACGAAAAGGATCTTCGGAATATGCACGTTTCTGAGGCGATGGAGCCGCCGCCTCCGATAGTCGATGTCTCTACTCCTGGCAAGGCGCTTATTCCACTTGTTAGGTTTGCCAAGTGCATCTTGGTGAGCGAGAAGGGTAATGTAATTGGGATTGTGACAACAACTGACACACTCAAAATGGTCGAGTAGTAATATCTTTTATTCCTTCAACTTTTCCAGGCCCTCGCAGCAGTCTGCACATTTTATACATTCGTTGCAAATGTTAATCTCACTCTCCACTGGAAGTGCAGTTTCGCACAAGGCGCATTGCTTAATTGACTGCATGTAGGCTAACCAACCTGCTATTGTTCAAAAGACTATTTTAATCGTTCTCTCCCTCTGTATGTGTGCTTGCCTTTTTTTGGAAGGATTTGAACAGAAGTACCAGCTCATTGATAATGCTGCATTAACCACCCCGAGTTATTCTTGCAGAAAATTGACCTGCTCCTCAGGCCCATGGGTATGATGTCTTAATTCCCGTTCCCCAGTACTGAAGTCTACATTCATCCAGATCAATATCCGGTGACTTTTTGAAAAGGCCACTCTTGCTCAAGTCAAAGCCAACTTGTTGCGACATGATATACCTAAGGTAGTCCGATTTGTTTCACCTGTACATGTGCCATACCCCATGACAAGTTTAGGTTAACTTTTAACCTAAATAACCCACCATCTAGACCTAACCACGTGTCTGAAATCCTTCATAGTCAAGACAAGAAGTTCTGATATAACAAGCGCGCACCAGCTTTGAAGAACAACACAGGCAGCACAATCTTACCATTTCTTCATTGATCAAAATGGGAAAAATAATTCAATGTTTGGATATGAGTTCATTTAAATTCCTCCTCTAATGTCTTACGCCTCTTGTTCATCTGAAATAGATTGTCGGCTCTCTTAAGTGCTTCATCTCGAGGCCGCCTGAAGACCATCGATTGAATAAGCAGATGGTTCTCCGGTATTACCATGCCTGTCTGGTCGTCAGAGTAAGCTATTTTGACTGTGTCATCTTGGACTCTCAAGATATCTTGGTGAATATGCACCATGTTCGTATCCCCATGTGGAAATCCAAGCTCCAGTGCTTTTTTTCTGACATCTCCAGTGCCCTTCGCGGAACCTATAACTGCGACTCCAAACTCGTCGCGGAAGCATTCTAATATAGCATCTTTAGTCGGCATTACCCCGTCGCTGAACCGAACAAACATCTGGTGTAAGTGCATCATTCTTGAAGGTACCTTGAAAGCATCGACATATAGGTTAGCATTTGGGATAAAGTCCTTGACATCGTCTTGATGGTGAGGATTCCTGTCCCACTCAATTGAGTCCTTGACGGCCTTGGTATCTTCGAGGTCTGCCCACCTTCTCACAAGTTCAATATCAAAGCGTTTAATCCTATCGCCAAACTGTTGAATCAGCGGTTGCATTACCCTACCCATGCCGGAGACATTGCAGCTGCCTTGTATGACATATGTCTTACCTGCAGCCCTGTCATAGTTGACACGTGAGTTGTGAATCATGTCTGCTACTGCCCGATTGCCATTCCTTTCTTCTCCTCCTTGAAATATTGCAGGCTTTTTCATAGGCTCATAAAAATTCCTCTTGTTATCGTACCCCGCTCCTTCCTTTGCAGCATCCACCACTAAATCACAATGATCAACTGCCTCTTCAATTGATCCTGTGACGTTGTAGCCTTGTTCTTTAAAGCTACTGATTGCTTCCTTCGGCACGTATACATCGTAATGGTTTTCCAGTGCTTCCTTCACCTTGTCATCCATGCTATATTTTGCGACGCCAACTAACTGTATCTCTTTGTCTACTGCCAGCGCGCTTGCAAGGCGTCTCCCTATATTTCCATAACCATTAATGAAGACCTTAACCAAAACAATCACCCGTTATTTATTGTGAGCATCAAATAGTTTGCAAGCATTATATAGATTCCTAAACAATTGATAAATTGAGGAATGCAGTAGGCTTAAATACGGTAAACGCAAGCACAATTATGGAGACCATGCAGAGAGGCGGTCGCTTTTGGCACCTTTAAGAGTCATATTCTAGATGTTTCTTTAGCCTCAAGTGGGTGTTTTAGATGAAAATACTTGTTATCGACAATTATGACTCTTTTGTATATAATCTTGCACAGCTATTGGGAGAATTAAGAACTAAGCCTACGGTTTTAAGAAATGATAGAATAACACTAGAAGATGTTGTTAGGCTGGATCCTGATGCGATAGTGATATCTCCAGGTCCAGGTCATCCAGCAGATCGCAAGTACTTCGGTGTATGTACAGATGTCATCGGAGAGATGGGACACAAGATCCCTTTCCTAGGAGTCTGCCTTGGACATCAAGGAATAGTCCATGCTTTTGGTGGCAAGGTCATAAATGCCAAGAAGATAAGGCACGGCAAAACAAGCCTGATACAATATACTGGCGATAGGCTCTTTGAGGATGTTGCAAACCCATTCAGAGCAACACGCTATCATTCACTTGTAGCTGATCAGAATGCCTTCCCATCATGTCTTGAAGTGACCGCAAGAGCGCTGGATGATGGCGAGATAATGGGGATTAGACATAAGCAATATCTCATGGAAGGCGTGCAATTCCATCCCGAGTCTGTGCTCACAGGTGAAGGCCGGAGGATACTCCTGAACTTTTTATCTATGGTGAAAAAATGACCGTTTGGACTGATTTGAGACCAGAATTGAAAAAGCTGGTCTCAAAGACAGATTTATCAGCTGCAGAAACCACTCGCGCACTTGATGCAATCCTTGCTGCAGGGGTTCCGGACAGTGCAATTGCGGCTTTCCTTGTCGCCCTAGCAATGAAAGGGGAGACACCTAACGAGCTTAGATCAATCCTTATTTCGTTGAGAAACCACGCGACGAAGCTAACGCCTCAAGTAAATGGCCCTCTTATTGATACCTGCGGAACAGGCGGCGATGAAAAAAAAACATTTAATATTAGCACTGCAGCAGCCATAGTGGCATCTGCGGCCTGTGCCAAAGTGGCTAAGCACGGCAACAGGTCAGCTTCTAGTCTGTGCGGCAGCGCAGATTTTCTCGAATATGTAGGCCTTGATCTGAATACCGCACCCTCAAAAATTCAATCCTGTATCGAGAACATTGGCATAGGATTTCTCTTTGCTCCTTTATTCCATCCATCAATGAGAAACGTCGCCTTGGTAAGAAAAAATATTGGAATTAAGACTGTGTTTAACAAGCTTGGACCGCTGAGCAACCCTTGCACTAACATATCCGGTCAACTCATTGGAGTGTTTGAGCCACAACTACTAGAAGTTTTCTCTCAAGTATGCACAGGCTATATCAGTGAAGCGATGATAGTTTATGCACACGATGGTTTTGACGAACTATCAAACACTTGTCAAAATGATATCTATTGGATTTCAAGTAGCAATGACACAACAAGAAGGATACGCCTTCATCCTAGAGCAGTAGGAATGGAGGTAGCCAAGCCAGAGCAACTGATGGTAAATTCAAAAGTAGATTCGATTATGAGCACGCTGCATGCAGTTTACGGGACGGGTAGCAGAGAAAAAAAAGATATTGTAATCCTTAATGCCGCCGCTGCGCTTGTGGTAAGCAAAGTTTCCCTCAATCTTAAAGAGGGCGTACAAACTGCAAGTGAGGTCATAAAAAGTGGCAAAGCTAGGGATAAGTTATCGCAAATGATAAAATATTGCGGAGACTTGGAAAAATTAAAAGAGGCAGAGAAAAAGTTTTCTCTTCTGTGATCTAGTCGTCCTCTTTTTCTCTTGCTGTCCTTTTCTTTGGCACTTCTGAGTTGATAT
>JBJMEE010000155.1:0-6152 GCA_045809585.1 Nitrososphaera sp.
TTATCTCGTTTCTGAAATTTTCAGAGCCAAAGATTTTATCCATCATCACCTTGATGTAATGGATGGCATGCCAATCCAAGTGAATAAAAATAGATCCAGAAGATGATATCAGCCTGCGGATCCCGCTCAAGCGCTCTTGCATCATCTCAAGATACTCGCTTTCTTTCAATACATCTTCAAAGGCCAGTTTGCTATTGTTTTTAATGCGATGTAAGTAACGCTCGCCGCTGAGAAAGGGCGGATCGATATAAACAAGATCTATTTTGTTTTCAAAGCCATGCTTTAGCAAATAATTGACACATTCAAGGTTATCACAATGGAAAAGCAGGTTCATGTTCTTTAGACCCATATAATTATTCGACTTGCAGATGAGCTTAGCTCTCTGTGCCATGACCTTGAGATTGTATTGCCCATTATTAATTCAGATCGCGTAACCTGATTCTTGTATTACAAATACTATGTAAGATACATCAAAAATAATCAAATCTGTAAAATAATACCTGCACGGAGAGGTGGTTGCAACAGTGAATGAAATTTTCTTCAGTCCCGCTATAGGGTATTTGAACAGTTAGGAATTTTCTCACCATCACTTCCTACTGTCAAACTGCCGTTTCTGACTTGTTCAACCGTCCACTCCAAGACAGCAATCGATGCAAGGTGGACGTATCTTATATAGATGGTACCTCTTTCTAGGTTAATACTTAGCCCTATGTACTTCTTTAACCATTGTGACCTCGTTTCTATAATGAGACTCATTATAAGCAAAAATACTATA
Source organism: Nitrososphaera sp. (assembly GCA_045809585.1). Classification (GTDB taxonomy): domain Archaea; phylum Thermoproteota; class Nitrososphaeria; order Nitrososphaerales; family Nitrososphaeraceae; genus Nitrososphaera. The sequence continues at coordinate 776 of JBJMEE010000155.1, forward strand.
TGATAAGATATTGACCACACATGCAGTATCGTCAAATATGATTCCAATTAACAAGCCCTGGATGGGCGAAGAAGAAAAGCGTGAGGTAACAAGTGTGCTTGAAGAAAACGCGCTCACGACAGCTGCACGCGACGGCGGCAAGCGAGTGCGTGACTTTGAGTCGCAGATGAAAAGCTACCTGAAGATCAGACATGTAGTATCTGTCAATTCTGGCACTTCTGCGCTCTATGCCGCCCTACTTGCCGCTGGCATAAAGCAGGGCGATGAAGTACTAATCCCATCATTTACGTTTGTAGCAACTGCCAATGCCGTTGTCGCGGCAGGTGGTAGACCAATTTTTGTAGACATCAAAAAAGACGACTATACCATGGATGTTTCTGACCTAAAATCCAAGATCACCAAAAAGTCCAGGGTAGTAATACCTGTACATCTCTACGGCCACCCTTCCGACATTGATGAAATAGGCGAGCTTGCAGAGAAGCATTCGCTTGACTTTATAGAGGATGCCTGTCAGTCTTTAGGATCAAGTTACAAAAACAGGCAGACTGGAACGTTTGGTACTCTGGGCTGCTTCAGTATGTATGCAAGTAAGGTGCTTACAGCGGGAGAAGGTGGTGCAGTTGCAACAGACAGCGATGAGCTTGCCGACAAGCTCAAGATGATAAGGAACCATGGCATGGTCGAAGGCCATGATACAAGGGTACTTGGTCTGAACCTTCGACTGCCTGAGCTGAGCGCCGCTGTTGCTAAGGTGCAAATGCAAAAACTGGACAAGATGCTAGAGATCAGGAGACGCAATGCAGAGCTTTTGAGCAAACTGCTGTTTACATCTTCAGAGAAATACAAAGTAAAGATTCCTGAGGAAAGTGCTGACAAGAAGTTTAACTGGTATCTCTACACTGTAGCCTTTCAGGACGAACGAGATAGGATAAAGAATACGCTTGTGCAAAATAACGTGGGCGCAACTGTCTATTACAGCCCGCCAGTGCACAAGATGCCTTTCTATGCGCTCATTGCATCAGAAGCAAAGCTGCCTGCGACAGAATGGTGCGCCGACCATGTGCTCTCCCTGCCAGTACATCCGCACGTCGCAGAAGCAGATGTAGATCGTATAGCAAGCAGTCTAAAATCTATAATTGAGAACCAAAATATATCATAAATTTTGCAGATCAGGTTAATTTCTTAGTTGCCGATGCATTTTTATATTATGGATCGACCAACTAGAAGGCGTAAATGGCGATAGACACTGGAGATACTACATGGATGTTGATCTCCACTGGTCTTGTCATGACGATGACACCTGCGCTCGGATTTTTTGAAGCAGGACTCATCCGAGGCAAAAACTCGCTGTCTGTAATAATGCAGACCTTTTCAGGGCTTGCCATTCTTTCCACACTCTGGTTCGTTCTTGGATTTACCCTTGTCTTCTCTCCATCACAGGGTGGCTTTATAGGCGGCTTTGACTGGCTGTTCTATAATAATGTGCCCTTCAATGAATCTCTCGATTATGCGCCTACAATTCCGGGCGTGACATTTGCCACTTACCAGATGATGTTTGCAGTCATTACGCCGCTTCTCATCACAGGTGCCTTTGCAGAAAGGGTCAGGTGGAATGCGTTTGTAGTCTTCATTGTAGTATGGAGCATTTTCATCTACTATCCTCTTGCACACTGGGTATGGGGAAGAGGGTGGCTTGCAGAATTGGGCGTGTTCGACTTTGCTGGCGGCATTGTGATTCACACAAGCGCGGGTCTTGGCTCCCTGGCAGCTGCGCTGGTACTTGGACGCAGGAAGAATTTCGGCCCTGATATCATGGTACCCCACAATATACCGCTTGCAGTCATAGGAGCGGCACTGCTCTGGATCGGATGGTTTGGGTTTAATGCAGGCAGTGCACTTGCTTCAGGATCGCTTGCTGCAAACACTCTGCTTGTGACGCATATTGCCTCATGCACATCCGCGCTCGTTTGGATAGGGCTTTCGTGGAAGCGGGCGGGCAAGCCATCGAGTACAGCCGCAATCAACGGCGCGATTTCAGGGCTTGCAGGCGTAACCCCGGCTTCGGGTTTCATTAGCGCCCAGAACTCATTCCTGCTTGGCATTGTGCTAGGGTTTGCTTCCTACTATGCAATTCTACTGCTAAAAGAGCACTTGAAGATTGATGATGCCCTCGACGTCAGCTCTGTCCACGGCGTAACTGGCATAGTGGGGGCATTAGCGATAGGTCTTATCGCAAGCACTCTCATCAACCCTGCAGGCCCGGATGGATTGCTATATGGAAACCCTATGCAGCTAGCGGTGCAGGCATTTGGCGTTGCAGTAGCAGCGGCTCTTGGATTTGGCGGCACTCTCATCATCATGAAGATAATAGACGCCACGATAGGGCTCAAGGTAAGAGAGGAGGAAGAAGACATCGGACTAGACATTACGCAGCATGCAGAGCGGGCGTATGTCAGCTAACGTTTTTTCCTTCTTATCGGTTCATAAACTCTTTTTGGAGTGCCATATATGGAACTATAAAATATTATTAATATAACATCATATAATGCAGTTCCAAAATTCGCAACGTGAATTTTTTCTTTAACCTACTATAAATTTTAGTTACTCTGCGTTGACAAGAGTTTTTGCAAAAATTATCCAGGTGCTATGCTTTTGGCTAATTTGCAAACATTTATGCCATATCATTTCGGTATCCCTGTAAAGTCTTGCTATCCGATAAACTTCATTAGTTGTTCATTTGTTTTGTCCTTCTCTTCAATGTTCAGACCCTGGCCGCTTTCATTGAATTCAATCAGTCTAGAGCCTTTGATTCCTTGACTCATCACTTTTGCAAAGTCAAATGGACATATCTTATCATATGTGCCATGAAATATTGCTACTGGCAGATTTCTTTGATTCACTACCTGCATATCATTTCTAAGATCTGCATCTCGTAATTCTTCTAGGCATCTCACAGTTGCAAATGGGGATACTTCCATATTTATTGAGAATAGCCACTTTAACATCTCTCTGCTTTGGGAATTCTCATTCTTAAAGAAGATCTTGGCAAAGTCAGAGACCATCTTTGGCCTGTCTTGCTTTGATTGCATGATGAGATCGTCACAAGCTGATTTTTCAAGTCCATAAGGATAATTCTCTCTCTTGGTAAAACAAGGTGCAGCTGCGGCCATCAATACTACTTTTGAAACCAGTTCTGAAAAGAACTTTGCTATATAGTGCATCACTATTGCACCTCCCATTGAAAATCCCACTAGAGTTACTCCCTGCAAGTTGAGCGCGGAAATCACTTGCTTTATGTCATCCGCAAATACGTCATAATTGTAGCTAGTCCAAGGCTTATCTGAGCGTCCAAAGCCTCTAAGATCAATACCGATACAACGGTAGCCGCTCTTATGCAATGCCATGAATTGGTATTCGAACATCTCGTGACTCAATGGCCATCCGTGAATAAATAAGACAGGTTTGAGAACATCTTTTGCCCCCCTTTCACTGCCTATGTCTTCCACGTAAATAGATACGCCCTCGTCGACTGTAACATAAGGCATTTTATTACAACTTCCTATATCCTATTTATAGCATTTCCTCAAAAAATTCATTGACTCAAATGGTCCATTATTTTTTGTATTTGACCGACTCTCATGAAGTGCAAAGGAGAAGGAACAATATTAGAATAGATGCATAAGTCTTTACTCCGTGTTCGAACATTTATGGCCGATTTAGGCATAAGAATTTTTTTGAAGGGCCGTAAACAAAGGATAAAAGTGTCTCCTCATTTTTTGCTTGCATGGTTGATCCACGAGTTCTCAATAACGTTAAAGCGGCTACTGTTGCACTAGGTTTGGTCAAGAAGGGTTCTTCAGAGCCATTTGCCGTTTATGGGAGTGGATTTTTAGTTGACTCTGGTAATTACGTCATGACCGCAGGTCATGTTTCGGGCACCATCCTAGATATGATGAATTTCCATAAGAAGAACAAACTTGAAGTTGATCGCGCTATCTTTATGTTACGTCTGCGTGGTGACCGCTTCGATGTTGATACTGCAATAGTAGAAGAAAGAGAGGTTGCCAGGTTTCGTCACTCGCAAAAGCCTGTTGGATTTACGATGTCTAGTGATATAGATATTGCAGTTTGGAAGATTTCTGAAAAAATAGAGGAGTTGCCATATCTCCAAGTAAGAACGTCCAATGTCGAATTATATGAAGAGGTAGCAATGTGTGGATATCCAAGAGGGTTACAATCTCTGAATTTCTCTACTGCATATATTGGAAAAAGGCTCAGTCCTGTTATCCAATTCGGCAGAGTAGTTTCACTCTTTCCTGTAGACAATTCGCCAGTCCCAAATGGACTTCAAACCGATATAGTAGGTACAGCTGGTTCTAGTGGCTCACCAATAGTCGATTTAAATGGAAGCGTTATTGGCTTAGCCCTTGAAGTTTTGGGAGCGGATGTAATGGTGGATAATAAACTTTATACTGTCAAGATTGGACTTGTTTATGGTTTAACAACCAATATCCTTAAGATCATCTTAAATAAGTTGATACCTGATTTCTTTGAAAGAAATATCCGAAATACTACATACCCTTTTGATACAACAACCTTTCATCACATGAACTTTCATAAACTTTAATCTATCCTTGTATAACATGCAGCAAAAACTATCTTGGCCTTCCTTACCAGTAACAACTAAAGTCTTTTATTGGCTTGTATTCACTTTTATTTTGTTGAGATTAATAATTTACACTGGCAAGGGGGGCACGGGTAAAACAGTAACTTCCTGTGCAACTGCAATCAAGATGGCAGAGCGTAACTATGAGACGCTTGTGATTTCCGCAGATCCGGCGCATACACTGAGCGATGCTTTCATGATGTCCGAAGTCGGCCACGATCCAAAACAAGTGTTGCCAAACTTGACTGCCTTGCAAATCGACCCTGTCACTGAAATGAGCCGACAGTATAATACTATACTCTCCTATACTGCATCTCTATTTTCTTCCAAAGGGATAGATGAGACGCTTGCCTATGAGATTGCTATGCTGCCAGGTATGACTCAATTATTTTCGCTATTGAAGATAGAGGAAGTCGACCGTGCAAAGACATTTGATGCGGTGGTGCTAGATATGCCAGCCTCCGGCGAAGCGCTACGATATCTGTATTTCCCTAAGCTTGTAGGCAGCATAGGTCGCAAGCTGACAGGGCTTGCAGGCCTCTTTAGTGGGTTTTCCAAGATCTTCCAACCATTTGCCAAGTTCCCGACACCTGGTAAGGATGTCATACAAAGTGAAATGGATCTGCTCGACAGACTCGACACACTCTCCGACATTATCAATAACAACGATAGGAGTTCTGTTAGACTGGTTGCAAATCCTGACACATTCAG
>JBJMEE010000156.1:0-3221 GCA_045809585.1 Nitrososphaera sp.
TGGAGGCAGTTTCGTGTCTGGAGAACTTTTGAGAGGTTCAGGAAGACTAAGGTTAAGTGACTTCAACTTCTCTTCCACATTTGATTGATTTTTGCTAGGCAAGTGGTTATCGTTGTTTTTAGACATTACTGCGGTTAGAGATAACCCACAGATTTAACCATGTTCTAAGTATTGTATTGCATCACAACAATGGGGAAGCTTAGTACAATTGATAAAGTGGGATTTGAACAGATTTTCAATCGCTGTCTTGATACCATCAGACATCTTAGCATTGCTGAGGTCGTGGGTTCAACCCCCACCCGGTCCATCTTTTCCTGTTGTACAACTACGGCATTGTTCTGAGCTTGTGTTGGGAGGTTGTCTGACAAAACCCAGCCTTGGATAAATCAGGTAGAAAGAAGTGATGATGAATGAATTACAACGGCTGTATTGTATTTGGCGAACCGAACCAAGCCTGAACAATAATCATCTTCATTTGAACATTTAAGACCCTAAGAAAGAATTAAGTTACAAAAAGCCCTAATACACATAATGGCATCATCTAAGCAAGAAGAAATAAACAAGCGGATAGTTAGTCAGTTCTTTGAGCTTCTCGGTAGAGATGATACAGAGGGAATGGAGCAGTTATTAGTATCAAGCACTCACTACTCATTTCACCCTTCTGGAATGCCTACTATGGATTGGAGTGGACACAAGCAACTTCTCACCGCAATCACCAGAGCATTTCCAGACCTCCATCATAACATAAAAGACATGGTTGCTGAGGGAGATAAAGTCGCAGTTCGTCTCATTGTTACTGGCACCCACAAGGGTGAGTTTCATGGTATACCTCCAAGCGGTAAGAAAATATCATTAGATGAAATGGCTTTTCTCACTATAGTCGATGGCAGGATTACAGAAGGATGGATTACCTCAGATATGATGAGCTTTATGCAGCAGATTGGAGCAATATCTGCGACATCACGTGCTATTGGTAATAGTAGTACTACTCCTCTTGATGATAGATCAACATCAGTATAGCAAATGACAGTTGTTGACTGCTATTTTGAATATGAAAATGTCTGGATGGATATAGCTTTGCTGAGGTCGTAGGTTCAAATCCATCCACCCTGTCCATTTCTTTCTGCTCTGGAAATACGTATTAGATTGAGTTCAATTTCGGTTATTGTCAGACAAATTCAGCAGCAATACCAATGAACAGTAAAGATACCCTAGTCAGTACGTCCTGAAAGGACAGCAAGTAAGAAAAAGAAAGTCATTGTTTGTATTAGAGTAAATAAGTTAGTTATACTATCCTGACAGGTAATGGTTATTATTAAGCATCCCTTACACTCTGCCTTATCATATTTTGAAACTCTTCATCAGACATACTCTTTTTGGCTGCCACCATTTGCTGTACGTCTTTGCCCGCAAGATATCTAAGATTCGGTTCTTTAGCCGTTGCCGCTTCAACCACGACTGCGGCTATAAGGTCGGCATCAGACGCATTTTCAAACATCCTGTCTCGGTTGGAGGACATCATTTGCATCATTTGTGAATAAGGAGACCTAGGTTCTTGTGCTTTCTTTGCTATAGCTATATTTTCAGCAAAGTTAGTCCGAACAAACCCGGGCTCAACTAAAACTGTTTTTATTCCAAATTGTTCTACCTCAAATGCCATTGATTCGCTCAAGCCTTCAAGTGCAAATTTTGAGCTCACGTATGCAGAACTACCCGGAAAGCCTATCCTACCTGCTCCCGAACTTATGTTAATTATTCTTCCTGAGCCTTGTTTCCTCATGATTGGAAGAACCGCCTGCGTTACACGGATTACCCCAAATACATTGGTCTCATATAGTGCCTTTATTTCGCCTATCTCAATATCTTCAAAGGCTCCTGTAAGTCCATATCCTGCATTATTTACAAGTAGGTCAATCCTTCCAGACTCTGATATTATCGATTGTATTGTGTTCTTGACTGAATTTTCGTCAGTCACATCTAACTGGACTGTTCTAACGGCTAAGCGTTCTTTTTCTGCTATTGATTGTATAGAGTCTTGCTTGGCTAGGTTGCGCATTGTGGCATAGGTAAGATAGCCATTTTTTGCTAGTGCAAGAGAGGCTGCGAGTCCTATTCCACTTGAGCTTCCTGTAACTACAGCTACTGACAGTTGTTGGTTGTTGGGCGATGATGACATCTAGTCCAATGGAGCATGAACATCATCATACATAAGAACTGTGTATGGTCTTTGCAGTCTTTAATGTCCAATCTATCGAAGTGAGTCAAGTAGTTCAAGAATTGTATAGGAGCCTTTCTAAGAAAAACAAAGGCTATAGTAAGTATAATATCGTGCATGATTTTATCGGGAATGTCCTAGCAGGGATGAGAATTACTATAATGGCGTATTAGATACTATTTGCACATCAAACTTTTTGTGTGCTTACTCCAGTAGTGGGTTCAACTCCCACCCGGTCCACTTCTTTCTGCGTTAGAACTAGGGTATTAGATTGAGCTTGTTTTGAATAATTGTAGGACAAATTCAACAGCAGTGTAGTGCATGACTATGAATTCTTACTGCGTTAATATGCAAGAAGATACATAGCTGTAAATGAACGAGGAAAACTCTTTTTGAAGACACAACCGCCCGTATCCTATAGGAAAGATAGTCTGCGCCTGGGAATTTCAATTGCGGCTCCTTTGATAGCAGGTGTGATTGGCTCCATTTTTACCTCTGAATCTGTTTCGACATGGTACCAAACTATTGAAAAACCATTGTTCTCTCCTCCAAATTGGCTCTTTGGTCCTGTGTGGACCACGCTTTATGTCTTGATGGGGATATCTTTATTTCTTATCTGGAGAGCAACTAGTACTGCTACTTTCCCCACGGCTAGACGCAATGGAAAAATAGCTGCGTTCATTGCATTTGGTTCCCAACTAATCTTAAATGTACTGTGGTCATTCATTTTCTTTGGTCTAAGGTCGCCGCAGCTCGCATTCGCAGAAATTGTGATATTGTTAATAAGTATCGTGATAACCATAGTTATCTTTTATAAAATATCACGACTAGCAGCAGTATTGATGATGCCATATGCTGGATGGGTTACCTTTGCATCCTTCCTTAACCTGCAGATATGGTTGCTAAATTCCTCCTAGTACATTAGAAATTCCGACATTCGTGATGGGAAGGAATTTCGGGATTGAGATAGTTACTGAATTGAAATGCCCAAAGTTGTATTGCATTT
>JBJMEE010000157.1:0-7214 GCA_045809585.1 Nitrososphaera sp.
TGAAGTGATGACTATATTCTTGGCAGGACACGAGACGACAGCTAATGCATTGACATGGACATTTTATCTTTTATCCCAACACCCCGATGTTGAGCGACGACTGTACGAGGAGCTATGCTCCGTACTTGGCAGGGATAATAACAATAACGATGGTGATGATGGTGTTAACCAGTCTAAGGACCCTATTGCTACTCCAAGACTGCCAATAATTCCAGATATAAGCAAGCTAGAATACACAGAAAAAGTCCTCAGAGAATCCATGCGTCTCTACCCGCCAGCTTGGACCTTAGGTCGCCAGGCTTTAACAGATTATGTAATTGATAAGTATGTTATACCGAGTGGCTCGATAGTCCTAATGAGCCAATATGTGATGCATCACAATCCTCAATACTTTCCAAACCCTGAAGCCTTTGATCCGGATCGCTGGACAAAAGAATTCAAATCTGTCCTGCCTCGTTTCAGTTATTTTCCGTTCGGGGGAGGCATCAGAGGATGTGTAGGCGAACCTTTCGCTTGGATTGAAGGAATACTAGTGATCGCTACGATTTACCGAAAATGGAAAATGCACCATGATCCAAAGCACAAAGTTGACTTAAAGCCACTCATAACGTTGAGGCCAAAATATGGCATGCGAATGAAGTTGGAGCGAAAAAGGTGAATTTGGAGGATTCTATGGGTCTTGCCGTTAAAGCAGAGGGTTCTTCGTCTCAGCTAAAGAAGCGAAAACTGTTAGTTTGTGATATTTGATGACAGTGAAGGTCGGCCGCCCGGGATCCGACCGGTCTAGCGGGCAGCCATACAGCCCTGCAATTAGAATAGTCCTGTTGTTGTAATTGACACTATGCCCTCTTGTGGGCGGGGATAGGGATAGACATTAGACAGTGGTTCGCGCTTTCAAAATGGACTAAAAAGTACAAGCAATATAAAAACAGCTATTAGAAAAAAATCGACGAAAAGCAGGCTTATGATAGCGGGACTCTGACGAATAGACGAACGGCAAAGTTAACAGTGAAATATATTTTTGCGCTTTTGCTTCCATTGGAGAGCAGGGATTAAACGATTACACTGAGAGCACTCATGGCTCGTTAGTCTTCAGGTAACAAAGTTACGTGTCATGGGTGAACAATGGTTAAAATAATTCTTCACAAAGTTTAGGCATGTCAACAACAAAAAACTTTCTCAGCAAGAAAGTAATTATAGTGGTGGCAGTCCTGGCTGTTGGCGCACTATCAGCAGTTTTGGTGGCGTCGTCTTTAGCACAGGCAACCGCACAACAACAACAACAGCAGCAGAGAATGATGATGGCTTGGTCAGGCGGAGGGATGCCCCAAATAAATGGATCGGTGAGCATTGCAAATGAGGCGAGTACTTTTATTAATGAAAACGTAAAGGTGTCATTTGCGGCAGCCGCACAAACTGCGCAGGGACAGGTAACAAACGGGACTGTGCTGGGCGGGCATATGGGCATAGTACAGGGATACCTTGTATACACATACTTTGTAGCAGATGCTGCGAACCAGACGGGACACCTGGTCGTAGTCGACGCTGGGAATGGCAATGTACTCTACACATCTGAAAGTCAGTCGTTGGGCTCCTTTGGCCATCTGATGATGTTCGGGGCTTGGGGCGGACACGGATTTGGAGAATGGCACGGTCTGGGCAACCCTCACGGGTTAGGCGGGGGAATATGGCGCTAGTTAGCCCATTCCTAGTTTTTGTTAGAATCGTGATATTATGAACTAAAGGATGTTTGATAAAATTGGAAAGAGAGCAATACGGTAGCATAGCAGCGCAAGCAGGCAAACATGGGATAATAGGTCTAGCCATCCACTTGGCCGGGTTTGCACTTGGATTCATCAGCATAGGACTAGTTCTAGGCGGAGTCATTGACATGGAATCGGGCCTAGCGACGTTGACTCCATTTGCAGATATCCTTTATGGGCTTGGCCTTGTCATCGTGGTCGCAGTCATAGCCCGAGCCAGCACGCCAATGAAGTATTTGGTTGTAGCAGGGGCAGTAATTGGAGTAGGTCTGTTTTACAAGTCAGCACCACATGAGATTCACATGGCTTCCGGCATTGGGTTGGGGCTTCCGCATAATGGTCATGTCGTAATAGGAACTATTCTGATAACCATTTCTGTAATAGTGCTTGCAGTGCTGATGCTTGCTTACAATAGATCCAGCCAGCAGGGTGATAAGATGGGATCAATCAAACGCAAGGGAGTGGGATAAAAGATTTGAATTGCTATTTACGTGATGTGGGAGCCAAGATATTCAGGTAACAGGCGACTAGTGCCTTCGATGCTGGCAGGAAGATACGCACCCAAATGTGTGACACCCAACACAAATCAAACCCAAAATAAGACCATGCAGTGGAGATGTCCCACAAGAAAATGGAGGTGCTGTCTTCAACCACAAACAAGTATCTCCACCACAAGACTCCAAAATTTGCTGTTAATCCCGTACAGTTCTAACTGTGCCGGCATTATTTTTTTATTGTCGCAGTTTCGCTCATTGCTGCTGTATCTATAGCACTTTTGACACACTTCAAGGTGTTATCATCCTTGCTATCTGACACATATATGACATACACCAGTGCTGTCTCTTTGCCCTCCACTTTTCGTAGCACTCTTCCTACTCTCTGTACTATCTGGTTCATGTTAGAAGTTGATGCCAGAATTATCTCTATTCCGACTTCGGGGACATCAAAGCCAATTTCAAGCGTATGGACGGAAAGCAGAGGATAGAACCTTTTTCCCCATTTTGATAGTACCTTTTGCCTACTAAGTGACGGCATCCTGCTGTCGATTAGCATTGAATTTACGCCTCTAGATTTGAGCTGCTGCTTTAGTTTGCGGATAGATTCAAGCGTTTCGCTAAAAACCATCACCTTTTGGTTGGGGTGTTTCATCTTTATCAGTTCTATCGCCGTTGCCAGCTTGTTCTCTGCTGAAGCGAGCAGCGCTTTTCTTTTCCTGACATTTAGGAACCAAGCCTTTGCCTGCCAGCTTGGAAAGCCTCCTTGTTTTGCTAGCTCCATCATTGCATTAGCATCATATCTTTTGAACCGGGCAGAAATAGTCTTTATTTTCGTGGTATATTCATCATAGGTTTTCCGCTCCTGCTCTGTCAGGCTCACTTTTACTGGGTTGATAATCGGCCTTGCCAAGCGTCCATCTGAGACTGCATCTTTGATGAGGTATTTTCTAGCTGGCGGAATTATTCTCATGATTTTTTGGTTCCTCGGATCTAGTTCATCAATAGTTGCCGTTAGTCCCAAAAGTGCCTTGCTGCCTTCCAAGATAATATCAAATATCTTGCTGAATGATTGCGCTGTTGCGCTTGCAAGGTGGACCTCGTCAAGAATCACCATATCTGCTCTTTTTACAATGTCAAGGTTGGCGCCGGCACTATGATAGGTACTGATTGTTATCTCCCGAATCTCCTTTTGTTCCCCAAAGTATCTGCCTATTTTTTCCGATTGTATCCCATATGTGGTAAGCCGCCTGTAGTTTTGTTCGATCAGTACAATTCGCGGCACTAACATTAGGATATTGAACCTCTCAGTGCACTTCGAAATAGCTGCCTTTCTGGCACATTCAAATGCAATCTCTGTCTTTCCAGTGCCACTGCCGTAAATAATTGACCCTCTGAATTGATTGGTAAGCCAAGCCTCCACTGCCTTTATTTGGTCAGGCTTTAATTCAAAGGGGAACCTGAGGTTCAAAATTGCAGGATGGCTGCTAGCATTCTCTAGCTCTTCTACGTTTTTATGATTTGAAATATCTGGTTCCTTACTTATTGTGTGATTGAGGGAAAGCAAATCTAGGGCAGAGACAACCAAGATCTCTTGCTGCTTTTGCTTGCATCCATTTGTTGTCATGGGAGCAACTCTTGAACATTAGGATATATTAGTAAAGAAGGACCCAGGCGGGAGGGGCTGCCCATTAATTACAATGTCTAAATCTTTCAGCGACCTTGGCATTCCATATTCAATAATAATCAACGCTGGAGTTCCACCCCCTGTTCACGCGCCTTGCCTATCGCTCAAGATACCTTTTTAGAAAAGATCTCATTGAAACATTACAGACTGCTGGATCTCCTGGAGCATATAATCTAGAATTTTCTCTCTTTCTCTAAACCCTCTTTGATAACTGATCTGTGTTTGTTTTTTTTCGTTGGGTGGGTATTGATTATTATTTCAAATATACTTTATGGGTTGACACTAAGCGCTCTATTCCACTCCTTCTCTTAGTTCCTCTTTCACCTTTGTATCTGTGGGAAGCTGATAGTTTTCGCCAGTTGCTTGGTGCTGTTGTTGTTCTTTGTTATAGGCACCAGCATGGTGTTTCTTCAGTCTCTCTTCATCTGCACTCGTTGGAGCTACCTTGTAATCTTCATCTGATACCTGCTCAGGAGTTTTGTCCTTCTGCTCGCTCATATGTACTGCTCTTTATACATCATCATTCTTTAGCCTATCCGTTTTCTTTTTTGTTCCCCACTGTATTTGATAAACAAATAAAGATTTTGGTGGCATCACCATCTCCAGCATATCCCTCCATGTGCCGGTACATTCGATGGACGATCAACACGTACAGTTGCATCCCTTTAACTCGACGCGAACTTATCTGTCGCCCTTATCATCTGCTATGCTACAGGTATTATCGAATGTTTGTACGACATAAAAGCACTTTTGATGCACATAGAATGCGGCAGGTTGCAGAGAATGAAAAAATCTTTTAATATCTATCGAGCTCAGGTTATACCGAGGAAATAGCTTGGACATCCTTCATCATAATAAAGAAAATGAAACTGTTTGTGACCAATGCGGCGAAAAATTCTCAAACCATGAAGATCTAATTAATCATGCAAGACACATCCACCACCACACAATTGTAAAATGCCATGAATGCGGCAAAGAATTCATTCATGAAAAAGATAGACTACATCACGTCAGAGAAGAGCATAAGAAGAAGGCTGAGGGCAGAGAGCAGAAAAATCTGCATAACATGAAATAAAGAATCCTACTACTACTACTCTGCTCCTCTACATGCAGATGTTGATGCTATTCGACAAACCGCAATCATCCTACCGCAAGTGTAGATGTATCTGTCATGGAAGATTCAATCCAGACGATTATATCGATATTGTTCGCCAAAACACACAGGGGAGTCGCAGGCACTAGCATCAAGGTACAACCCTGTTGATATGCAGTTTCAAGCAGTATGAATATACCATGGAGCGTGAGGGATGCAACATAGAAGTCTTCAGAATTAAGACGGGATGTAGTTGGCAACGCGCTCGTCGGATTTAATTAGGAATCCCTCTGAATCTAAAAGCCCACGTCCTTGGATTGTCTGTGGCAAAACTGACGACACTTAAGTTTTGAAGAAAAGGAAATTGATGAATGGGAGGAAGGCAAATAGAGGTTCCTCGGTTTGTATTAAGAAAAAGCATGTAACCTGAACCGTAAAGTGTTGAAACAAGCAAGCAAGGTCGATTCTCTCGCCGATTGAGAATCATCCTTCACATATTATGAACTAACCACGCTTAGTATTCTTTTTATCGTGGATATCAGCATTTCCTTAGACTCTAGTGCGCTATTCCTTGTACTATCCTCTATTACGATAGTGTTTGTTAATTTTCTTTCGATGATGTCCGATATGCTATTTTCAAATTTTACCTTGCCCTTGCCCAATGTCCTATGATCATCTATTATACCATTTGTATCGACCGCGTGGAAGTGGATTGACTCAGATATCCTGGATAGGTCTGTGTTATGCCCAGTTCTTATTAGTTGATGCGCCGTATCGATGCCTCGGATGACATTAGCGAAATTCCCTTTTCCGTATGAAATATTGTCATAATCTATAGCATCTGAATAATGTTCTTCAAATACAATCTCAATGGATTTGCCATCGACTTTCTTATCTGCAGCATACTTTGCAATTTCAACAAGGGACCGCATAAAGCATGCCTCTATTTCTTCCTTTCTCATTTGCCGGTAAGCCTTCAGGGCAGGAGCCAAGATTCCATAGCTTTTTACTACTCTGCAGCCAAGAAAATATGCCACCTTGTTAGCGCGTTCTGCCTTAGAATTAAAGAAAGCAGGCAAATCACTGAAACTGTGCAGAACCATTCTTAAAATTCCGGCAGCTTCCATATAGTCTAGCGTTTTCAATGTGTATTCTACTGCGAGTTTTCTTTCCGTTTGGTTTTCTGAATCAATGCTTGGACGGAAAAGTGTCTTGTGAAGGGAATTGAGCATGTGCTTGTTTGTACCGTATTCGCGCATCAGGTTCAGGCAGTTTGGCTTGACTTGTATAAGGCAATGAAGGTGGTCTTCGTTGAGTTCTATTCCAGAAAATCCATCTTCATGCGCTAGCTGAACAGCCTGCAGCGCATTGGCGATAGTTACATAGGGAGCCGTTGAAGTGACAACTTTGGGATGTTGCTGCTGCATATTGTTGCTCAACTGGATATCGTGGATAAATAAGAAGAAAATTGGAACATATACACATAGTATAGCACATACTCCCGAATAAAGGTATTCATAAATGAATCTTTGTAAAAAAACTAAGCAAACAGATGTAAAAGGATTCGACCTGATGTGATAAAAAATGAGGTATGGTCAATGAAAGAGAGAGAGACTATCAAACCAAAGATTACAAGAAGCCGTTGACGTTAATCTTGAAAAATTACCACTCTTGTACATGCCCAATCCCCTCTTGGGGCTCGAAATTTGAATCATTTATAACAATGCTTCAACTAGCCCTCCCATCTAGCTTAAGTAAAAGCATGGCCCCGTCGGGCTGCGAAGCGATATCGCTTTTGTAATAGGATTCCACCGCTAGTATAGGAAGCAAGGATTAAAAAGTCTGCCTAACAAATGGAGTGGAATTTAAATCCCTAGTCTTTGTGTGTGGACTCATTCTTCCCATGGTTACATGGAGAGCGCGGATCAAGTCTTTTGTAACCGAGTTGAGAAAATGGTGTGTTAACTGATATTGATCCAGAATAGGCGCTGCAATTGCTTTTAGCGCGCTCTGTTTCGGAAGGTAGCATAAAGCCGGATTGCCTTTGTTCTAAGACTCTCCTGTGCGATGCTATCTCGATCAACGATGGTTCTATATTCCATATGATCATTAGTTCTTCTGATCGAACCTGTGCGATTCGACTGGTTCATTGGAAGACTGTCATTGTCCTTTGTTTT
>JBJMEE010000158.1:0-3336 GCA_045809585.1 Nitrososphaera sp.
GCCACTAAGCTGGGGTATTGCTGCACTATGGGTTCTAGTCGGCTTTGTCATATATCGTATGTATACCTTCAAGCAAGAGATAAACCACTATGCGCCTGTCATAACATCAGAAGGTGATCTAGCACGGAAAGAATTTCGGATCTTGGTGCCATACACACCTGAAAATCCTGATAGGCTACTCAGATATGCAATAAGAGTTGCCAAAGAAAAAGACGGAGAAATCAATATTCTAAGAATAATCACAGTTCCGCAGCAAACTCCACTTTCAGCCGGCGCAGCTTTTGTAGAGAGTGCGAGGAGAGCATTTGCATCATTAGATGAAATACTAGACAAGCAGGATGTACTGAATCACTACTTTGTCAGGGTTTCTCACGATACAACAGAAGCAATTCTTGGCACAATCGAGGAGCAGAGGATCGACCTTCTTGTGACAGACTTTGAAACGCTCAGAACTAACAAGAAGCTTCAGACTTTAGTTACTTGTGATATAATGGCAATTGATAACACAGGAGTCGAAATGGACGACGAAACTATTCTGTCGCCTCCTTTTTCGGCTTCTACTGAGGATAAGACTGAAAAGAGGAATTTAGTTGTCGTGTATGATGGGGGGGATCATTCAGACGTAGTAATGAAAGCCACAAGTTGGCTTGAACATTCAGGTCTATTCAAGGTAAATGTTTTGGTCATAACAGATAAAGAAACATTGCTAAAGCAAGAAGACCACCTTTCCAATAGAGCAAGTCATGGAAAGAGCCATGACGAGGAGGAACAGAAGTCTATTGCAAAAGGGTTAGAAAAAGAGGAATTCCTCTCCAATATAGGTCTCAAGATGGACAGGATTATTCTAACTGAAGAAAGTAAAAAGAATGCAGAGGAGTCTGCCCGTCTTATTTTGGGGACAATCAATGCATCACAGCCTGACATTGTAGTGACAGGAGCTAGCATAGGAAAATTCAGCGTGTTTGATAGTCAGCAATACGTACAATTGGTTGAGCGCCTGAACTGTCCAGTTATAATTATGAGGAACTTTACAATCCCAGGTGTGAGCAAAATCAGAGGTGCTTTTATGAGATTGATTGGCAAATAGACGTCAAGGTCGAAGATCTTCTCTGCTACAACAGCAAAGAAAGTAAAAGGAGGAACATGGTGCCTTGACTGCCATTTGCCCACTTGTGAAATGCATTTGCTTAGCTACTC
Source organism: Nitrososphaera sp. (assembly GCA_045809585.1). Classification (GTDB taxonomy): domain Archaea; phylum Thermoproteota; class Nitrososphaeria; order Nitrososphaerales; family Nitrososphaeraceae; genus Nitrososphaera. Next base: position 1,198 of record JBJMEE010000158.1, read on the forward strand.
ATAGCCAAACAGTAGAACTGATATCAGTACTGGATAGAACCTTATGAGCTGAACAGCATAAGGGAGCAAGATGGAATGTAAAGTCTAGGAATGTCAAAGGATATGTCATCGAAAATTTCTTGCTATCTGACCTACTAAGAGCATTGCAAGACATTCTGTCCGACAATAACTGAATATGGGCTCAATTTAATGCTGTAGCTGGCTCATATTAAAAAATGGACCTGGTGAGATTTGAACCCACGAGCTCGGCAATGCCTTTTTTTGGTTTATTCTTGAGTAAAAGACAGCATGTTAAAAACATGTTACCGGCTTTCCAGGGGTAAATGATCTTGTATAAGAAGATTACAGCGATACTCAAATAAGCTAGCGGATTACGGTATGATGTAATGTTTCGAAGGAATTTGATAACATCTACAAAAGCATTAGTAATATTGTTAAGCATTATAGGAGGTGCTATCATTTTAGCTCCTACAGCGACATTATCGCCCGTTTTTTCAACTGTCTCTACATCTGTTGACCAAGGGCAACTCTCACAATCCTCTCCAACTCAGGACATAAGCAACCTTGCCAGCTCTGCTACTCAGGACGTAAGCAACCTTTTCAAGGGAATAGAACAATTCTTAGCTCCATCTGGCTATGCACAAGCAAGGGAAGATCCATCATATGCCATCGATATTCCCTTCTCTGAGCGGGGCTATTCACCATTTGAACCATTTGGTATTTCAATTCCGACAAACATGGGAGTGATATGGTTTAACGATGATGATTCCTAGCATTCTGTTACTTTTAATGACACCAGTCCAGAAGCAATTGATTCAGGAGGTATAGGTCCAGGAGGACTCTTTATCCACAAGTTTTCGACGCCTGGGACATATGATTACTATGACAGTGCAAACCCACAATCAAAGGGGAGAATCAACGTAGGAGGTGAATTTGAGAGCGGACAGAATATGGACATGTTAGTTGGAGGAGACTCACTACCTTTTGAGGCAGGTAAGGTGGGGAGGACAACCTTTTCATTTGTACCACATGATAATGTCACCACTATCCCGCCATCCTTGAGCATAACATATAATGTGACCATTGCAAGCTCAAACGGCACGCAGCTGTACTCTAACCAGTTTGATGATTCAGACGGCATTTTGGATCTGGAATTGATACCTTCTTCAAGTAGGTCATTATCATCAACAAACCAAACAACATTATCAAACCAAACAACAACACCGAATTTTGTAAGCTGGGGACCTGATCTGACTGACCAAGAAAATGTTGCAAGCGACGGCGCATATCATGTTCAAGGTCCTGTGATGACAGAGAATCAGGATTACACTATCACTATATCCATTACTGGCATAGACAATGCTGCACAGCCGCAGCCGCTGTCCGATGACTTCTTGTTACCCTCTGCCAACGCTACTGCCAACTCCTAGGTGCCCATTGATCCAGGTGAATAAGAAAGAAGGAAAGGAGTATATGCACCCTAGCAAAGATTAACGATACAGACAACGCAGAAAATATGTTTTAGCTGAATGCAAAGAAGTTTATCTTATTATTTGGTGAATGCAAAGAATGTTTCCTTCGCTATCCTTGAACCATGCTGCTTTGATTGAGCCTTGTGTGGCTATACCGTTTTGTGTCTTGATTTCAGGCATATCATATTCCTCAAAAATAACTCCCTTTCTTCTCAAAGTATTAACCTCCTCTTCTATATTAGACACTTCAAATGTTGCTACAGTGTGGTCTGCTTTCGAGGGGCCCCGTTGGTAAAGCTCCATACGAGTGCCGTTGCCACATTCAAAAATAGCCATGCCAGATGTGTTACTATTAGTGGTAGGCACAGGTTTAAGACCTAGGGTTGTATCGTAGAAACTTTTTGCGCGATTCAAATCTACTACCGGAATGGTTGGCCTAATAGGCGAATCTGATAACATTTCAAAAATAGAATCCATGGCTATCTATATGTAGAAATGTGTTGATTCTTAAAGATTAAGATCATATAAGAAGATTCAGTTATATCGAGAACAAATGACCGTGCAAGCCTGCTTACAGCGTCTGCAAAATCATCTTATTTGCGTTAATTTGAAGTATGAGGCTAGCCCTGAAACCAAAAAATAAGAATTGAAAATCAAAAGGCATCAT
>JBJMEE010000159.1:0-4440 GCA_045809585.1 Nitrososphaera sp.
ATCATTCTCTAGAATTATCGTAGCATAACAAATCAGCTGCCAAAGATCTCTGCAAATACCTTGACCGAACATGGTTTTGGTAGGCTCTGCATTTTTGCGCTTGAGTTTTATATAAGTCAGAACCATGTCAAAAAGCTGCTATATCATTTTTTTATGCATATATGTAACCGACAATTCTAATCCGACATGACATCAGATGGATATTCAATGATATTTCTGCCAAAAATGTACTAACTAGCAATGCAGTCTTCACAGTGTATTACCCATTCGTGTTTGTCTCTCTTTTGCGTTGGAGGATCTAAAGTTTTTGGGGTGTTAACCCCATTTACATTTTCGATGTGGTGCAAGAGGTCATACAGGTTTTCTTTTCATACCTGTATCAGAATCAAGCTTAAGGTGGTCGTCCAGATTAATTTTAGAAGATACTCTAACATTTGGATACTCCCAAGTGTTGTGGAAAATGATTGCTTATCCTTTATTCAATCATTGGAAGTTCATCTCTCTGTATCTCGTATTGCTTTAGGTCAATTAATTTTACCGTTAATCAGAAACTATAGCCACAGTTAAATGTAATAACTTCTATTATGAATTATTATTGTTGCCTAAGCCACCTGCCGCAGTTTCAATCTTTGTGCTATGTGAAACCTGCTACTGGTGCGCAACATTCCTTGACAAGACTAAGGTGAATGATAGATGCCCGATGTGCTCCGCTGCTCGACTATCATCCTTTCCAATAATGCCTGATGAATCGTTTATTTTCAGCTATGAGGCTAAGCGCGGACTCGAGCTGGACTTTGGCCGCAGGAAACGATCAGGCTAGTTCACAATCTCAAGTTCTAAGCTGTTGCCGTTTCTATCGTAGGCGGCTATCGTATTATCCTCGTATGGGTGACTGATGATGATGGATACAAACCCGGTAAAGTGGTGGAGGTCTTCAAGCGACGGATTGTTTGAGCCTCCGGGATGAGAGTGTGCTGTGCCAACGTGGGGTATGGTGTAGGGAAGATCATGGATTCCAAATCCGGAGTAAAATGGACCACTCTCAGCAAATGGAGGGATTACTACTCCATCGACTGCGATCTGCTCTCGCGTACTCCTGCCCTGCAGAATGAGTATGGCCTCGTTTGGATGGTGAGTCTTTGCCCATGTGATTATGCTATCCGCTACCTGTCTCGTGAGGACGACTGCCCGTGCATTCTTTCTCTCACTCTTTTTCAAAATGATATGAAAACTCTTTGGTTTTGGCTTTTATTTTAACATTAACAGATCTGCAACATCATTACTGAGAAAACATTTCCTAGAGGCGAAGTGCGAGAAAAGAACGATATTGCACTAGACTTCTGCCGGCTTGTATGGCGCTCGGTGCTTGAGACTTATGAGGGAGAGAGATGTCAGTACTGGAAAAGCGCTGAATTCCTCAGTCATAAATTAAAACATGTATTAGAGTTTGCAGTATCCTTTCTCAGGTCTTTGATATTATTTTTGTGACACATATATGCCGATCTCTACTAAAAACAAACAAGATGTCAGTTGATTGCGCCTTTGCAGATACTTACTGGTCATTCTGGCATCACTGTTGTAGCAATGCTAAATAAGCAGTTGATACATAGGAGCAGTAGCTCGATGATGACGGATGTTATTGAAAAGAGAAAGTGTTAGTAACAAATTACTTCTCCGAAGGGGCATAGTTGGCAACGACTGCGACGGGACGCCGCTTCTCATAAATGGCAGGGGCGAGGCATATCGAGTCAACGATACTGCAGTCTCGCTTTGGAACATGTGCAACGGAATCACATTTGACGACCTCGTGCTAGAGGTTCTCCGGATTTCAAGCAGTGGAGAAGGTGATGTAAGAAAATCGCTTGAGCACATGATAAGGAAGTTTCAGAAAATCGGCATCATTGAGTTGCGAGATCAACATTACCCACGATCTGAAATGCAAACATGATGTAGCCGGCCGTTATACTATTGCGCCTGTATGGATAAAAGTTGTTGGTTTCCTTTGGCATAAGCTCGCGTTTGATCGCAAGAGCATCTTGTTTTGATGTCGACAACTTGACAAGTCGCTCTCCCAATATTGTGGACCAGGGAAGTTGAGGAAGCGCACCTTTCTTGTTTGCCAGCAATGCTACGATTCTGTTTAGATTCTCTCCGTCAAGTATGACAGAATAATTGCAGTCATCTTTGCCAGCAAACGGATCGGGCAGGCAATATGGATCTATATGCACAAATTCGCGGAGCCTATCTCGAAACTCATCTGCTAGGCCTGCAGCTATCGCAATGTCTGCAAGCGACAATTTCTTGATATCTTCAGAAGTCGGTAGCTTAATCGACGTGGCCAGCACAGCAACTTTTATTGTGGGGTATGATTATATAATTTTTCAGTATAGACGAGTGTGGTTTTCGAATAGTTGCAGGATGCATACATAATAGTCTATCCGACAGGGTTAACAACAAATGATAAAATAATAATCTACCGGACTGATAAAGGCATAAATTGCAATACCGGTTCACAAATCATAAGCGCCGGGGTACCCAAGCTAGGTAAGTCAGAGTAGGCCCTAAAAGGGGTCAGCCTCGAGATCATACATGTTGTAACAGAGCGTGACGCGCTAGCTGATGTCCTTCTGGACTCGAGGGTTCGAGTCCCTCTCCCGGCGCTTTCCTCCGCTTTTATGTCCCTGCATTCTCCAGCAATATTAGTCAACATTAAAGCCTTTATTCTTTTTACACTTTAGGCTTTTATTTTCTCTTCCCACACCAAAGAGCAATAAGTTCTCCCTACTCGGAAAAAAGACTATGCAGCACTATAGCAGCGTTTCATGCCTAAATCGAGAGGTTCTGCCAATACCCGGAGCAGGCGTCATAGAGGGAATTGTAGATGCCGCCAGTTTGTCTATGTCTTGCTTGGAATATTTTACACTGAAGGTAAAGAAACCGATGATTTTATTCAGGGCTAGAGTAGAGAGCGAGAGATACGATAGGTATTTCGTAGTAGGAGAGTATTTTAGTTCAATGTGTTCAGATAATAGAAGTAAGCGTCGACAATGCAAACGGTTTGACCAATACATCTTCCTTATTAATTCCAAGCGATGTCACTTTACTCCTGATTTCAGGTAATGGAGATGTAGTAGTAAGAACAATTCTTTGATCGGTTTGGCATTTTTAATTGTTGTAGCTAATTCAATGGCAGCAGAGAGACTGTCCTGTAGGTGTGTGTATATCTATTATGACAACTTCAAAGACCTCATCAGACGCAGTGATATCACTTCTAGGCATTTCTTTACATCCTTTACAATTACTGCGTCAATTCCTGCGGAAGCAAGATGCGCATGGTATATACTGTCTGAATATCATTCTCAGGTTCTACGATAAGCACACGTAAAGCGTTGCGATTTCTCAGCCTGCACTTTTGTAATTCAACCATTAAGCTGTGGACGTTACCAATTTGGCTTTTGGCGTACAGATTTGACTCTTTATTTAAAATAGTGGCAGGGTGTGGACATATTATGGTGACATTGAGTTGTTTGTTTTTTAACCAGTCGAAATAAGCATCATTCCACCAGCTTTCGAGGTCAATGCTTTTGTTAAAAAGGCAATGCTCAGACAGAAATCCAGCTGCCTCGGCAAATATCAAGACCGTATCACCTTTGCCCTCAGATATTCTTTTATGTAGAAGTTGCTCTATCCTTACCATGAGGTGTTTAAACGGTGCAAGATTTGATGCCCTGGCAGATTCATAAAAATGGAGGAAATCAATTATCACCAAGTTGCCTTTCTCTATATTTACCTGATAGTTTGTAATTTTGGATGAAATTCTACTCAGATGTGATTTGTTGCCATTAAAGACTGAAGCATATATACAAAGCTGACCTGCTCTAAGCCCTTCGTTCAAGGAATCTATTGCAGCAGAATTGCACTCATCCTGATTATCGCATAACAGCATAACATGCTCTCTAAAAGATCGATTTAGTAATTGATATGATTGATGCAGATGTCGAGAACGGGATGAAGTTATCAATTTATCTTGCCTGTAGAAAGGTTACTGTTCATGAAGCTTCATGGTACATGAGCTTATTCTGATAGCTGGAAAGCCATAACTAACCAATCAGGTCTCTTTCCCAGTTAGGCTGTGGCATCGATAATGAGCCAGATAGCATATCACGCAACAGTGGTGGGCGTAAGGATTGTAACATTCATAAGAATGAGATTGTGTCCAGTCAGACCATCGCTCTGACTTCAATGAGCCTACCTGTATTCAAATCAAATTTCTTTATGTGTTTATGTCGTGTATCCTTTATATGATCCATCATATCACTGTGAAAGGCGAAGGCAGTTTGGCAGTTCGAGCATACCCAAATATTGTTCAAATCCTCAGGGTGCATATATCTTTGCCTTGTTGTAAAGCAACCACAAATTGATTTAAGCGTTGGGAGATCA
>JBJMEE010000160.1:0-7390 GCA_045809585.1 Nitrososphaera sp.
TCGCCCATTATCTGGATTTTTCCTCTGTTGTTTTTACGTTGTTCAGACGTCGTGGTCATCATTTCTATATGCCCTATAGACAACATAGGATAGATTAGGGGCATGGCGAAACAGGTGTTTCAGGCTTCTCCGTTCCACCTAATTATAAAAGGTATTTACATTCTTGATTTTTATATTATAGGATTCTGGTTATTGCTTATAGTATATTTTCTATCGCGCCAGCTCACTGCGCCTTTCTTTTTTGCATCGACAATTGCCGACATGAAGCTGAATGAAATAAGCGCCCCACTCAACGGAGCAGCAAATGCATATAGAGGACTTTCAAATATGGTCAGTCTGCACTGCACGGCAGTAACAACAATTATCAAAGCAATGGCTGAGAGTTGTATGCCAAGCAGTATATGAAAGGAGGCGTTACCAGCAAAGCTGGCTACTGGCAGATATGGCAGAGATACAAAGGGTGCAAAGAGGATAAAAAATACCGCCATGACCATCATATAGGCACCCACCTTGTCTTGATAGTAAACAGGTATCATAAAGCGGCGAAGGCCTTGCCAAAGCGTTGGAAGGTCCCGAGCCCACACTGCATCTATCTGGTGCTCGCCTCTAACCATCTTCATTCTGAATTTGCCTGCCTTAACCCTACCACCAAGTGCTCCATCCTCCACCAGCTCCTCCTTTACTCCCTCATGGGTACCGACGGCCTCATATGTACTTCTTGTGATGAGAAAAAAGCTGCCAAAGAAATAGCCGGTCTTGGTGTTTGGATCGTTTACCCGGATTGGCGAAAAGCGTGTATGCAAAAATGTTGCAAGAACGGGCAGAGTCATCTTCGTCCAAAAGTCGTTGCAAATAAGTCTAGGCACTGCGGTCAGTGCCTCAAGGTTCTGTGATACAACCTGCCCAACTGCAAGTGACATTGCAGAAGACAAATGTTTGCTATCGGCGTCTGTAAACATCAAGAGTTCGCCCCGAGCCCGCAGATACCCTTGATAGCATGCCCAGTTCTTGCCAGTCCACCCCTCCGGTTTAGGTGATGCATCGATGTGCATGACGCGCATGTCATTGGCTGCATAAGCCTTCATTATTTCACTCGTCCTGTCCGTTGACGAATCGTTGATTGCAATTATTTCAAAGTTTGGATAATCCTGCCCAAGCAGGCTGTCAAGGCAACGTGCAATATAACGCCCTTCATTTCTGGCAGGCAGGATCACGCTTACTTTTGGAAGGCGGCTTGCGCTTGTCCGGTCAAACGATTCAAGCGTGGGAGATTGCCGAAATGATTTGGTCGTGTATGCAAGGAAGTACACCCAGACGCCAAATATGCCAGCCATTATAGCGGTCAAGACCAAGTTAGTTATTGTAAGGGCAAACTCCATTGCATCATCTAGCTAGAACTAGGGCTATTTATTCGACTGTTTTCGCAATGCGGGCAAGTGCTTCATCAGTTCCTTTCGCGATGTGTCTTTTCATCATACCTGTGAACATACATAGGAATCCGGCCAGTTTGATGTTCCATACTACATCGATCCTCGTCTTGTGATTGTCTGAAGGGTTGAGAACGACGGTTTTGGTGCCCTTAATGGGGCCCTCTGTTATCAATATTTCAACCGATTTTTTTGGGTTTAGAACGACTGTCTGACGGCATTTTGAGTCTTTGAACGCGATAGTAACCTCGCGCTCAATCTTGTTGCCTGCCATGCTGATGTTTTTCACGGTTTTGGTGCCGCGCCAGTACTCCGGTTCATTGTCAATGTCCGCAACGACGTCCCATATCCTGTCAAGCGGAGCAGTCATTTCCCGGCTTGCACTGATGGTTATCATTAAACTAATCAATGATTTGTTTAATTATGTATATAATAACATTGTAACTTTTAAGAAAGTTCGTTTTTGGTTGGGACATATTAGTTAAAGGAAAAGCAGTAGCTGCCACTACAGCCAAAGACTGCCGAGCTTGGCGCGAAAAATTCAGCACTACTAACAGTATTTAATCATGAGAAGCATCATCATCATTGAACTGGACGCTCGCGCCATCTTGTTATAGGTGTAAAGAGAGACGATTTTGTCAGTCAGTCCATCCAGAGTCCCTTTGTTACAGCTGTCATAGAAGGGTTTTGATTCTGCTCTGGCACAAGCGAATGGATGAGATGAGACATGCATATACCGTTGCCACCTCGCTTCGTTCTCGACTTCAGGGATTGTGCTCTTTTCATCTCCTTATAGTCCATCTTATAATGGCTGAAGTGCTTGCATATGTAGCAATTAAAATGAATCCTGCAGGTGTAATCTGGTGCTACCCTAGTTATTCTATGCGGACTAATTTATGACTGAATCAGTAGGAGGAATTTTCTTCTATTTGCACTTCCCCATCATCAACGTTGTTAAATTTTTTCTTATTGCATGTATCGCAAAAATTTTCTCTGCTGAGCAGACCGCAACGGGAATTAACAAGTCTTGTAAGATTCATCTACACTCTCATTTTGACTTAACCGCATGTCATTTTTTGAAAGTCAAGCATGTGTTTTTCAATCCTTATATCTTTCATGATGCACAACTTTAGACATTGGCTTTTGCTATAATACTTGTATGCGTGGACGGTTCAGAGTCTTCGATGAAAGCGGCAGATTATGCTATTGAGATGGCAAGAAAGCATGACGCCCAACTGATCTCCTTATACGTTGTCGTATCGCAGCTTGGCTATGCATATTCATCTGGAGCCTTCGGGCTTGTCACACCAAATGCAATAAACGAGCTTTTGGATAAGTCAAAGCAAGAAGCGCGCAAGTGGTTTGACGAGATCGAGAAAAAGGCTATGGCGCAAGGAGTCGATGTCAAGGTGGAGATGGTGGCTAGCCCCACTTCTATAGTACCTGCAATAGTAGACTATGCCGAGAAAAATAAAGTTGATCTCATAGTAACCGGCACAAAGGGGCGGCGCCGGTCAGGCTTGGCCAAACTTCTACTTGGCAGCGTTGCATCAGGCGTAGTGACTTATGCTAATTGCCCTGTTATGGTGGTAAAGTAATTAAGTGCTATACACACACACTACTTTATCACCCGTCTTCCCTTTATCCCATCATGAGTGCTTGGCTCAGCATCGTTAGACGCAGGGACTGAAGGGTTGCTCACCTTTCTAGTGGGCTTGGATGTTTCGTCCAACTCTAGCTCCTTGGCTTGCTCATCATCTAGCGGCTGCTCGATCTCTTTTTTATGGCTCATGTAAGATGCTGGCTTTTTATGCTAAAGATGTTGACAAGTCTACGGGTAGTCAGATCAAGCGGAGGACATCGTACGGCAATATACTGAGTCTGGATGCCATTTCTATTGGTGTTGCGCCGGAGCCGGCAGAGCAGTCGGTGTAGCCCCGTGCCAAAAGAGTACCATAAAGGAAAAAACTGCAAACGGAAGTGCACGAACGTGAAGCTTTGTTTGAATATATAATAGACAAGGATAGGCAGAGGAGAAGAAAGCCATCCTCTCAAAAAGAGGGTTTCATGGAATTAAGGATATACAGATATAATCAACCTTAAAATCAAAAGCCAAGGGGACTTGAATTTTCCTTCAGAATTATTTTGCTGACTTTAATATATCATAAAATCATATTCATCTTTCCATATACGAAAAGGGCACGAAGTGGGGTAAGACCCATAAAATGCCGCAAATAGTGTGTGGCGAACCCTCATAGGGTAGTTAGGAGGAACTGTTCCGCTTCTGCGGATGCAGGGATCCTGCTGAGCCTGCAGGGATTTTCATGTTTTTTTATCTCGTGCTTTGACATTTTGAGTCTGACAACAGCGGAGCCGGAAAAAATAGCGGTTTTCGTCAAAATAGCTACTAGTAAGATTTCAGACAAGAAAAAGGATAATCCTGCTGATGCTCCTGAATTCTATATCTTGGAGATGCTTGCTGATGTGTATATCGCTTCAAGAAGAGAGATACAGGGAAGATTCGAAGACTTTCATGAAGAAAATCTCATAGAAAGAGCCCGGTATGAGCGCGTATTTCCCAATAGATGGATTTTTGATCGCCGCCAGAATAATGTTTGCATGAAACAGCAATTGATCTGAAGATTATTCTACACGCTTTATCATAGATTATGCATATACTCTGAAGTAATGAGCAATCTTTCTGACACGATGAAAAAGAGAGAAAAGCTGCAAAGCAAGGGACAGCAGCAGGAAAAGACATACAACCAGGAAGTGGATGGAATGGACACTGAGCTTAGCAAGGGAGCCGAGTCAGAGAGGGAACGTAGCACCAAAAGGCTAAGCACTGGAGCGTGAACTGTATGTCCACAGCAGATCGCAATTATACGAATGTTGAGCAATCAGACATCGACTCCAAAGCCGAGCGCGTAGGAGACATTACTGGCGAGCCGCCAACAAATGAAGCTAGAGATCGCAACAAGGCATCCAAGCTGGCAAACTTGCTTGAAGGTCTAGAATTTCCGGCGACAAAAGAGAAAATAAGGAATCATCTTAACGCAAGTTCACCGAGTATGGGCAACAGAATCAATGATGTAGTTGAAGCAATCCAAAATAACCTTGAGGACAGCAAAGAATATGGCAGCACCTATGATGTGGAAGTTGCAGCAGGCCTTGTAAAAAAGGCTGAAAGCGAAAAGTCTTATGCTAGGGACAGCGGGCTTAACAGAGCCAACAGTGAAAGAGTTGGAGAAAGTGAAAGACAAGACCCATACAGTAGCCGCGAAAGAATCTCAGGCGCAAGCTCCAGAGATGTCTCACCCAATACTCCAAAGGGCGAAGATGTCTAATTCACTTTTTTGAAGTATTTTATGTCCCCAGGCTGTTTAAGCAGCTTTCTGTCTTTTTGCGGCTCAAGTAACATACTACGCTTTATGTCTTCCTTAGAGGGTCAGGATGACGAAACATGTTGATTGGTACGATGTCCATGATAGAATCAAAGTGCCAGTGCCGCTCTGCGATATCATATTCAGCACCGCTCCATGCTGTCAGAGATAATCTCAGCAGTCAAAAGATTCCTTTTGCAAGGATGCAGAAGCAGTCGATAAGTGTTTGGGCTGACCAACTATGTAATCAGAGTGTTTCAAGTGTTTCAAGTATGTATGGAATAAACCATTGCACCTGCAAAAGCCCTAGTCAGTTTTTAGATCTTCCTTTAATTTTGCATACTCCCTTGCGCTGTTGAGCTGGATATCATCGCTTCTTGTCACCATCTTTGAAAGCGTCGGTTTGGCATCCTTGCCAAGCCGCACAGCCTCCTTGCCTTTTCTAAGGAAAGAAAGCGTTACCCCGTTGTCTGATAGCTTGCGGGCAAACTCTGATGCGGTTTTTAACTTGTCAAATAATCCAGTCTCATCTTCTGATATTCTAAAGGCAGTTGGCTCTAGTAGATCGACTGCCAGTGTGCCATCGCTGATCGCTATTTTCACAGCAGGCTGATCTTCAAAGCTAATTGCAAGCTCACCCTCTTTTGCAGACCTGAGTGCTTTGCTCAGCCAGTCACTCAGTTGATCATTTTTGTCAATATGCAGGTGACTATCGCCCAGCATAGCAGCTAATCAATCCTTCTATGTTACGGTTGAGACTGATGCCCTCTGGCGTGCCTCCTCGGAAGTCTCATGAGCTTCCCAAGTAATCAAAATCTTGCCGTTAATGGTCCATTTTGCGCCTCCCATATCGCGCCCGCCAGGGCCCTGCGCTTTAGGAATGTCTATGACAAGGTCGTCGAAATTATAAGTTACAGAAGCACCCTTGCCTGTCAGCCTATCAAAAAGCTGTCCGATTACCTCTGCCCACTGAGAACCACTTTGCTCCATCATACCCTTATCATTTTTATTTTGGCTCATACTGCCGATTTAGTCAACTTCGAATATAGCAGGTTATGCACATTTGCGATGAATCTAATTCTATAACAACAAACTATAAAAAATACGAGAGATTAGGTGTTAATTGCAATATACATTCTAATATCCGAATTGCCTCTGGCATGCCTATCTGTGTCTGCATTATGGCAACGAAATGTCGCAGTAGAATTATAGTAACAGTGGGAGAGGGGATGTTAGATACAATGTCCAATGATGGCGGCATCCAGACTGCCATAACCAAGCTGATATACAGGACGGTCGTTGCCTCCTTAAGGAATATCTGGAGTTTCGGGTCGAAAATGACGATTGAACAATGCAAGGTAGACTCAGAGTTACGCATCGCAGAAAGGCTAATTGCATGAATGCCGTCAACAATTATTCACTGCCTGTCCCAAAGAATGAGTTGCAGAGAATCGATAGAATATCTTCACCAGCGCATGTCGGGAAATTGAGAAATGCAATTGATTTCATAGTTGCAGAGAATACCTCTGTGCTCGCCGCAGCAGACGGCGTTGTTACATTCGTCAAAGATGACTCATATATTGGCGGGCCAAGCATAGAATACTGGCATAACAGCAATTTTATAGTCATACAGCATCGAAATGGTGAATATTCCAGATATGACCACCTTGCGCACAGAAGTGCAGCCGTCAGTACAGGGCAGCATGTCAAGGTAGGGCAGGTCATTGCCCGTGTTGGTATGACAGGATTTACATATCTACCTCATCTTCACTTCCAAGTATTTATTCTCACAGGCAATAACATCTGGACAGACTTTGATACCCTCTCAATAACTGAATTTTTGTCATGAATCCCGACAACAACCTTTGGTCGAAAATATTTGAAACCATGAAGCGCATGTATCTCTTTAAATTGGCGACCAATGCTGCGCCGTTTCAAAGTATCACAGGATTTCCCGCAAAAAAATTCGAGATACTGCTGTTCTCAAAAGTTGAGCAAAATGCTTTCGAAGATTTTCCAGCTTGAAATAAGACAAATCCGCTTTATGTCGAAGGTTTGGACAGGCTGCTAATCAAAGGCTGGGCAGGACATCGGATTCATATGCTCGGGACCAGGATTCTCTTCAAAGCATATATTCTGTGGGTAGTCCTTATGTATAGGAATTTTTGTCACACAGACACTCTCAGATCGAAGAAAGATACTAATGTTTTTTACAATCCTATAAATTATCTATTATCAAGCCTACTTGTTCATGTCCTCTGCTGTGCAAAAGTTGGTAGGGTTCTGGCACAGATACGAGAATCTGAGCCTAAAGATAGCATTTGTGTTGATTTCGCTCCAGCTGATCCACCTCTATTGGCTTACTGCCGACGTGGTCATACAGCGGATAACAGGGGAGAGCGTGCTTGGTGTGTCCCATGGAAGCCCGCTCTTCATATTCTTCATAATCATTGATTACATCGAGATTCCGGCACTTGTCGCTGGCCTCACCTACTATGCACTTAGCATATACAAACATGAAAAAGGCTCTGCAAAGAATGCACTTTTGCTGTCAATGTTGGCCATTCAGGTATTTCACAT
>JBJMEE010000161.1:0-15060 GCA_045809585.1 Nitrososphaera sp.
GCTAAGACCGACTTTGCGCTCATTCAGGACAATCTTGACAGCATAGTGCTTCGAGCGAATATCATCTCGAAGATGGACCCCCGCAGTGACAGCTACAACATAGCAATAAGAGACATGCATGTGTCAGCTGCATCTATTAGAACAAACCTTCTTGAGGTAATCCCCTATACATATATCACACTTGGCAATATAGTGCTAACATGACTATGGGTAGCCGTAATAATCGTCATATTTGCAGCCATGAGAAAAATCAAAACAACAACAACAATTCAGTACAATACGGTTTAAGGTCAGATACCCTAGTGCTTTCATCATAGTGCAGATAGAATTATCATCATCCCGCTAGAAAATCACGCTGACTAGTATTAATCCTTTGGATTAATAATGTGTGTATAAATTTCTTTACCTAAATTGCTACTCGCCATTACACAGTGACTTATATTACAACTTTGAACCTCTACCTCGTGTCAGTAGAGGAAAAACTGGTCAACAGGATTCTTTCTGTTGGGTCTGCAGGCATAAAGAAGACCGATCTGCGAAGAGAGTTTGGAGATATTGATACTGCGTTAGAAAATATTATAAGCAATGGTGATATTTTCGTTGACAAACGAGCCAATGCTTATCTTTGCTTCCACAAAAACCACTATGTCCAGAGCCTCCTCAATTCAGAGCCAAGGTTCAAGCTAACTTATGAAATGATTAAATCAGTTGATGAGTCAGTCAATAACTCAAGCAAAGATCTAATCCGAACCGTTGAAACTCTTGCAAACAACATTTCAAACCTTGCAAGTGTAGTGTTAGAATTAAAGAACAACCAGCAGTCGTTGCTCGAACAGCATATGCCTGACGGTACTATTCCTATTAGCACATTGAAAATGAGTATGATGAGTGTTCAAGATTTCAAAGAAGAATTTGATGTAGCATTGGCAAGCTTAGGATCATCGATAGGATGGATCGAGTTAGCTAAGATACGCATTAAAATGTGCGCTAGCTGCAATATTTCCTCAGATGAGTTCTATAGACTTGTGAGCGAGTTGACTAGCAAGCACCAAGACAGGTACGAGCTTTCCACCGGTGGTGGAGAAGGCGTGATGGCCAGAGGGATATTACATGGATTTGTGAGGTGTATCTAACAGTTGTATCCCTACAAGCTAGACCGTAATCCGTACCCGAGCAGTCCGACTCCAACGCTCACCGATGCTATGATTTTGGGCGGCAAGAGGCACAAAGAGGCTAAGGCTGCCATGGTGTCATGCATTTCAGATCTTCGTGATAAGATAGGTATGGGAACCCCCACAGACAAGGACTTTAGGCTTGTTACGATGATACAAGATGTTGGTTCAGGCAAAACGCACTTGGCGCTACACGCTAAGGGGCTCAAGGAAGTGTCAGACAGCGCGATTGTCTCGTACGCCGACCTATCCCAGATATCACCACGCAGCATGCACAGTCTCTACGGTGCAATGCTTGCTGGCTTTACAGATGAGTATGTTGCAATATTGAGAAAGACTGTTATAGATTACTTACTCCAGAGGGCTGAGCAGAATGTGCCAAATGCAAAAAAGATTTTCAACTATAGCTTCATCGATTTCATAAGTGGCAAGAGTTTAGCATATAAGGCTGCTCAACTCTTGCGAAATGAAATTGTGCCCAATTATGCTGCAATTGGTGACACTCTCTGCGAGGAATTTTCACCTATTGAAATCACAATACTAAAACTTGTAATTGAAGGTAATTTCAGGGCCGATGTACAGAATGTTGCAACCCTTGAGGACATTATAGCAAGCCTAACAGCCCTTGCCCGGCTTAACCTCAAATTTCTGCACAAAATCACACTATTCCAGATAGACGAGTTTGACTCTGGTAAGGAGTCAGTTGAATTTGTCAAGGCGGTAATTAATGCACATCTACCTGCAACAGTGCTAATGCTTATACTCACGCCATCCTCGTATGAAGAGATACGAAGGACAACAGTCTCAGTTTTTGACAGATTGGAAAAGGCAAATTACAAGATAGATATTGCTGGCTCTAATACGCTTGAGGAGATAGTAGATATTGTGCTTCAATACATAAGACATCACGACGTCACCAGGAGCTTTACCGAAGAATACGAACGTGATCTTGGTGCAAAAGTCCGGGTTATCTATGATGAATTCTCAGATTTCCGCAATGTGCGCTCTATGCTCAATATAATGTACCATGCCGCTGAGAACTCGGCAAAACGCAACCTTGCTATGATAGACGAAGAGTCTATAGACGATACTATAAAGAACGTATACCCTGGGCTTCGCATAAGAGGTAGCCTGATGTACGTGCCAATTACGGACTTTATCAAGATAAGGCGCAATTGCCATGACATTCAGACGCTGCAATCAGGTATAAGAAATGCAGTCAAAGATCTCGTTAATTATGCACACGAGGTAGGGGTGCTGGCAAGATCCGACCCGACCAACGGCAAGGGCAATGGAGTCGATGTAATTTACAGTGATTTATACGGCACCAAGGTCGCTGTGGCTGTAGTCATTAACAAAGACCATGCTAAGAGCTTTGAGCAAATATCAAACACGCTGAGGTCAACAAGCTTTGTCGACAGACTGATAATACTGACTAACGCCAACACAACTACCGGTACAAAACGAAGCTTATTGGTCAACATTGACATGTGCAAGATGATAGACCTGATTTACTTTAGCAACAAATACAATAATAATGAGATGCACCAAGATGATTCGCAGCGCGCAATTCTGCTTGCAAAGTCGATGAGCCTCTGCTAGCACCTCTTTCCTACCTTCTCCTCCTTAAAGCTGGAATACTCTAGATAATAATATATTTCTGGGAGTATATTCTGCTATAGGTCTGGAAGTTCTTGTGCGATAGTATATCTCAATCGCTATCATAAGCGAAGACGACAGCACTAATTGTAGATTACTTAGATCTACAGCGCGAGGGAAATACAAGATTGAGTACAGCATTTCTTGAATAGTCTATCGTTAGGGCCTTCTTGCTAAAGATAGGATTTCATCTCAAGAAGCATTACTAAAGTAAATGTCAATAACACAGAACAGCTCAGTTATCTCATGCAGCGTGGATTCTCTCTGCCTTATGACTGAGGTCAGGGTGGAGATGGGTTATGTATGTGCCTGTAACTAGCGCAATGGCTTCAGTATCGCGAACACCGGCATACGGCAATTCGGTATATATTCCAGAATCACATGCACTCACTCTTGCCAAATGCAAAGATTACAATCGAAACAATCAGCCGATTTCTCATGGTCTAGTCTTAGCACTTACATTGACAGCTTTTTTGTATTCATTAGCGGTAATCGATCGACTCTATTAAATCTTAGTACTTCAGAGATGGAGCTTTAATCGCTCATGTCTGCCACAATATCCTCTCCTCTCTTAGCCAGCGTGTATATTTACAATAAAAGCTGAGATTGCATAGTCTTTGGATCTTCCGCAAGTACTACTTCTATTGGAGATAGATTGTGTATACTATGTAATATTTCAGAGCGTATGTATATCTCTGCCTTATGGTTGAGTGGCCACATTATCCTATGAGCAACTTGTTTCTTTGTCCTCAAAGGACAGGCGGCTGTTGCTGTTGTTCCTGTTGTTGTTGTTGTTGCTGCTGCTACTGTACTTTTTAGCACCATTCCCTTTCAGTGGTTTCATATAGTATTGGGAAGTGATTTATCGTAGGCATATCTAACTCATAAATTCTTTTATGAACGATCTAACATTGAAAAGAGAGAGAGCGAATGGACGGCGATCCGCGTTTTAGATGCAATATATGCGGCAGCAGGGCCGACTTTGTCGTTCAACTTGAGCTTGTCAAGCAAAAAAGGCTATACGATACTCTACATTCTCAGCAGATGCCCTTCTACCTGTGTAAGGATCACGAATACGTCTACAAAAAGATGCAACAAAACATAGACATGAAAAATTATTTTCCGGAAACTATAAGGGAAAACCAGTAGATGACTAAGAGATACTTTAGAACACTGGAAGAGTTTAAAGCTCATACTCACAGAGAGGGAGCCACACTTATCGAGTTTTCAGGTACCAAGGTTCCTTGCATTCTCATGAGTCCCAAAAAATATGAGGAAGAAGTACTTCGTAGCGTTTATAATAGAAGTGTGCGTGCTGACACGCTACTTGACATATTTTACGACGGGCGAGATGTCTTTGTAGATGTTCAAATAAAGCTCCTCGATACTGACTTCGAACAAAATTTCTTGTTGTACGCCAATGACATGGTTGAGTTCTTTGAAGCGCTGGCAGAAAGCGGAATAATTTCACTCGCGCCGGACTCACAAGACTCTGTCAGTTCACAAAATCTCTTCATGATCCAACTACCGAAAAGGGATGCTGCGGAGCGTGCACTTGAAATAATCAAAGCCAACTTGAAAAAGCAGAGTTAATAATGCCTATTGTGCAAATTAAAACAATGACGAGCTCTTGCGATAAAAGGCAGCAGGACCATCCGGGTATACCTCTTGAGATTGACACGCATTACGAGCTCTACGGCAAGCATGCGTGGGAAGTACAATATGGCGAGAGGTGTCCGAATTGCAACAAACGGATAGACGAGTTTGGCTTTTGTGCATGTGGCGCTGCGTAAAATACCTAAAGGGTCTAGGCGTAGAATTGCCATCTAGAGGATTATAGGGTTGTCCTTATATGAAATGTTAAACAACAACCATTGATATGGCTTCGATGATCTGGACTATTATCATGGTGGTTCTGGGGCTAATCGTATTGATAATCCTGCTAAGGGTACTCTTTGGGTTGATCTAGATGCTGGACAAGTTCATGGAAAAGATGATGGAAAGTGCGACATCCGCCTACCTGCCGAGAGTGGAAGAGAAGGCCCGAGCAAGGAAATCCGAGTTAGAAGAGATTAAAATGAAGGTTAGAAGCAATCCTGACCAGGTAGAGGAATGGTTTGACAAGGAGATTGATAAACTACAAAACATCAATATCCAGGAAATCATGAAAAATGCGACGGCCGGGATTTGAACCCGGGTTACCAGATTGGCAATCTGATGTCCTAGACCAAACTGGACGACCGTCGCCCGGGAACTATCGATACTATAAGGTTATTTAAAGCGTACGTGTCTATACGAGCAGTATTATGGTAGTGTAACCTCTGCTCTCTGTGACGTACTCCCGCTCGATCTCTTCTACAACGGGAGTAAGAGAAATTAGATCATGCCTATGGCAGTTGTTGGCGTCGATTATGATATAGTCGTCTAGAACGTCGACGGCTTTCATACTCTCTTTGCTTATAGAAAATTTTACAGGCGAGCTAGAATTTATGAGCAATAATTGACCTTTCTGATAATTGCCAATTCGCGCAAGTCTACCGGATCTTGGGGTTGCCTTGATGTTGACCCTTACTTCGCCTATAGGGTGAATTGTGAAGCGCCTCATCTTGTTTACAAGGACATCGAACTGAAAAGGGTAGCCCGCAGTGTTCTCTGCCATCTTGTTAACACCATCATTCATTACAATGTCAACCTTTTTGATAGTAGTGCCATATTTTACAATCCAGTCGTTGGTGGTCCTGACGATGTGGTTTATTTTTGCCTTTCTTCTTCCAGTTTCGTCCTCGCCCAATTGGTACCGCTCGATCCAATCCATATAATCATGACTAATGTCTGTAATGAACTCAGTACATGTATTCTGATAGTCCTCTATGCTGGTAGCCCGCTCGGAGCCTGAATCGGAAGCGAACATGTTGGATAGCATTACTTCCTTATTCCCAATTTAAAAATATGAATTATGCTGTATCACTTGTTGAGTCGTTCTGCCATCCTTTTTGCTAGGTATGTGATTATCATATCGGCACCAGCTCGCTTTATAGATGTCACGAACTCCATCATGACGGAGTCTTCATCGATCCAGCCGTTCATAGCAGCCGCCTTGATCAGTGCATACTCTCCAGATACGCTGTAAGCACATATGGGTACGTCGGTGGTTTGTCTAGCGGTGTATACGAGATCAAGGTATGGTATGGCAGGCTTGATCATGACAATGTCAACACCCTCTGCGATGTCTGTCTCTATTTCACGCATAGCCTCCCTTGCATTTGAGAAAGGCATCTGGTATGTGCGTCTATCACCAAATTCCGGAGCCGAATGAGCTGCGTCGCGGAATGGGGCGTAGAGTGGAGATGCTTGCTTGGCAGAGTATCCCATAATTGCCACATCCGCAAATCCCGCCTCGTCCAGGCCGGTCCGTAATGCTTTTACCTGACCATCCATCATTGCAGACGGTGCGACAATGTCTGCACCGGCCCTCGCGTGGCTGACAGCTACCTTTGCCAAAGCGTCAACAGTTGTATCATTGTCTATCTTTTTGTTCACTACAAGGCCGCAATGCCCGTGTGAGGTATATTGGCAAAGGCAAACATCCGTTATTATCGCGACTTTTGTGCCAAACTGCTTGCGCAAAAGTTCAATTGATTTCTGAACGATGCCGCTGCTATCAAATGCAGATTTTGCGTCAGCGTCCTTTTGCAAAGGCAGCCCAAATAGGATGATTGCGCTGATACCAAGCTTCATTATGCGATCCACTTCAAAAACAAGTTTGGACAGTGGAAGGCGGTGAATGTCTGGCATCGAGGCTACTTCTTTTGAATTCTTCAACCCTTCCTGAACGAATATGGGAGCTATTAGATCTTTAGGAGAGAGGCGAGTTTCCTGCAGCAGATCCCTCACCGCACCTGTTGTCCTTAGACGGCGAAGTCTTACATTTGGAAAAGAGTTACTGCCGTTGTTGATGCTGATCTTCTTCATATTTGAACAACTTGGCTACTATTTTCATGAGCTCTTCATTGCCGCCTTCCTCTATCTCTTTTCGTAGATTATTCATAGGGATCGAAAGAACGCCCTCAACAATGGAATAGGAAAGCTGCTCTAATATCTTGACTTCCTCAGGCCCCATCTTTTTTCCAATCATAGCTAACGCTCTTTTCAGTTCACGTTCTCTTATTGCATCAACGTTTCGGAACACTGCTACCACAAGAGGCTCAGCCTTCATTCTCTTCATGACTGCATCAAAGGACTTCATCTCGTCATTTATCAGCTTCTCTGCATAGTTGACCTCTTTCATCCGGGAGCGCATATTCTTGCCGGCGAGCTCCGCAATTTGATCCATATTTATGAGTTTGACGCCGCGAATAGCTGCGACCCTTTCGTCTACTGTCCTTGGATTGGACAGATCAAAGATCATCATACTCTTACTCCTCTTTGTCTTCCTCGTTGCATTTTCTATCCTTTCGTAAGTAATTAGGCGGTACGGCGCCATAGTAGCGGTGAATATGACGTCTACCATGCCTAGCATTTCTAATGCCCTGTCAAAAGCGATTGGAATCCCTGCGACTGTCTCCGCAAATGCATGTGCCCTTTCAGGAACCCTGCTCGCTATCATAAATTTAACATCCCGCCTTTTGAGCACCTTTGCTACAAGGCTTGCCGCTTCTCCAGTACCTATTAACAAGACAGTCTTGCTCTTTAAGTCATCTAGGTATTCTTCTGCAAGGTTCACAGCTACCGATGCAATTGAAACATTTCCCTTGTTTATGCCAGTGGTAGTCCTAATCCTGCTTCCCGCTTTTAGAGCCCTATCAAATACAAGGAATAGGCTGGTGCCTGCATAGTGACGAGCTCGTGAAAATTCAAAGGCGCGTCTCACTTGTCCTAAAATCTGGTCTTCGCCTACAACTAGCGACTCAAGGCCGGATGCAAGCCTCATCAGATGCTCAATTGCCTCCTTGCCTCTATTGATTTCGATGCTGTCAAGATCCTGTTCTGACAACCCTACTGCAGAAACCCACTGCGCAAGGAATCTGTCCTCATTTGGTTGTTTTACTACTCCAAAAACTTCAACCCTATTACATGTCTGCAAAATGACACATTCTTCAAAGCCAGCCCTCTCAAGAAAGGCTTTGTGTGCCCCATCGATATCCTTGAACGTGAACTTTTCCAAGAGATGCATGGGGGCGTTGCGATAGGTAACCCTTGCGTTGACGATCTGAAGGAGCCCAACTGCCGTTTCTGGCTTAGCCCCGATAGTTGCTGTCATCTTCTGCCTTTTGTCTCCCATTTTTGTAACAGCTCTAACGTCGCGCGTTTAGCATCTTCAATCCTGTCTTCCTTAATAAGGTTCTGAATTTGTGTATTTTTTACCACCGCATAGAGGAATTCTTTACGCTCTCCCACGGTCTTGATGTGGGGTCGCGCCGCTTGTCGAGCAAATTCCTGAAGTTTAGCGTTTTCAATATCGGCCTTCTTGATTATCCTGTGCAGCACCCGCTCTGCCTTTATCCTTATTTTGCGCGCCATTAGAGGGCTCTTCCCATAAGTTGAGATTGCCACCTGCACTACCCCCTCAATGTTGACAATTGAGGCATAAGAAAAGTCACTTACAGTCGGATCGTCTGCAGCGTAAACAAACGCCTTTATCGATCGGCCCCTTTCTATGATCTTGCGATTGAGCTCTCTGTCATTGGTCGCCGCAAGCACCAAGAAAGCATCGCTGAAATTGTCAAGGATGCTGGCGTCGCGTAAATTTGCCTTGATTAGCTTGATCCTACCTAGAGCAGCCTGCTCATTCAGAAACCGGTTAACCCTGTTACTTACCACGGTTATTTTGCAATCTTGGCCCAGGAGCCCGCGCACTTTTCTGATGCCCTCGGTTCCTCCGCCTATAACTACTGCGTGTTTGCCCCTTATGTTCAAGTCGACAATCAACTATAGCACCAGAAGGTTAAACAGTGAGTATGGCTTCTTTTCTTTATTTAATCGTTAAGTTCTATGCATGAATTGCCTAGTGGGCTAACTTTTTGAGGTAGTTTGCGTCTACGGTTACCGGTATTTGGTACGGTGAATCTAGCAGGACAACTGTTGCTTCCTGCTTTTCGTAGTCTACACGCGTTATCTTGGCCTTCATGGATTTGAATGGGCCAGCAATCACTTCGACTGTGTCGTTTGTGCTAAGCTCTGATACGACCGGCTTCTTCACCAAGTACCCTTCGATGTCTTTGAAAGGCAAGTCACCCCTTATCTGGCCGCGAACATGCCTTATTCCTGCAAGCGCCTCATATGCAACGTTTGAATCGGGGGCCTCTACAATGATATAGCCTTTAAAGCTGTCAAGCACAATAATGGAGCGAATTAGCAATTTCTTGGCATTGGCCCTTGTCTGCACCATGTTCGCAACTACCCGCTCCTGACCTCCAGTCGTGCGGATGGCAAAGAACTTGGACTCGCCTGAGGATAGCACAACCCTATTTGGTTGGGATGGTACTCCTGCAGGAGAAAGTGAAGGAGAGCTTGCAGCTGGTTCTACGGTTGAGGTTGGCTCTTCCCCTTCTGTTTCCGTACTTGGCTTGACGGTTAGATGTTCTTCGGAGCTTGTATTTGTATCCCGTTCGGGGCTTACTTGTTGTCCTACAAAATTAGAATTCTCAATAATATCATTTTCAATTTCAATTTCCTCCTGACCGTTGCCATCTTCTTGGGCTCCTTCTATTCTATTGTTCATCTGGTTCAGCCATGCAAAGGTTCAATGCATTTTATAAATTTACTCGGGGAGAATGATACTGAAATTGTAATTCTTACACATCAGATAAGGAGTGTTCTTATAGATATTATATTGCCAACGCTTGAGATACTGAAGATCGTCGTCGTTGGATTAGGCACCGTTCACAATTTTCCTATCGAAATCCTAAGAGAAGCATGCTCGATAGCAGTTCATAATCTCATTTTATGTAATTTTTCGGTGATTAGGATAGGCGATAGAATAGTACTTGAAATATCTGAAACTTTCGAATTTGTTTCATATATGAATATAGTATATTCGTCAATAACAACAACATATACACACTGATAGACCTAACCTAATTCACAATTTTTCAATTTCTAAAACCCCATCTATTTGGCAGTTGTTTTTAGTAGTAGTGGTAATTCTTTCGCGCTATGTCTTAGCTCTTTCATTAAGTGAAGAAAAACTATTATTATTATCTTCTTTGAGGAACTATGCAAGCGTCAGAGACCCGTCATCCAAAAGATCCTAAAATCGTCTTCAGATTTAATTCCTGTTGGAGTTCTTTTTTCTAATTAAGAGCAATGGAGCACATAATTCCACCTATGTATCAGCACTAGGTCTCTCAGGCAGCGATTTTGTAATAACTCAATTGATCACTGACCTTAGGATGGATCTCATCGGTCTCAAAGAATCATGTCGACTGCTAAGCATTACTCGTTCACGGCTCTGCTCCATCAGCGACAAGGGTTATTATGTTATCAGTTTGGTCGATGTCTCCGAGTTCTTGGGTTGGAGTATGGTAATTGCCTTCACAGCTATCACAGCTTATCCATCCACTCTTTTTTTATTTTGCCCATATGATAAGATAAGGCTAAAATTACTACTGCTCGTAGATGCTGAAAGTTGAACTATCAATGTGTCCTAGTGACCTCAAGTTTCGATTTGGCAGGAATGAGTATGACGCGCTACTTGATGAGAAGCGCTGAATTTGCAAGAGAGTGTAAGGAGAACTGCAACGGCCAGTCGTACCGCTCGGCCTGCCACAGAAATATCCAGCTGTATACTTTCCACGGAAGTTTGCTCACGTTGGAAAATATTGATGACTTGTATTCGGACGCTAGCATGTTCATTTTCCTTTCAAAGCATAGGTCTCACAGCTGCATTCCGACGCTCACGTGCCACTTCACTGGCAATTTTTCCGCTGACAATTCTTATGGCGGGAACCCTCGAGAGATAGCAATCTCGTATCCTAGTCTACAGAAAGGATATCTAAAGGCCATAACTGCTGCCAAGCAAAAGGTTCCCGAATATGAAGTGATCATCGAAGCGACACATCATGGACCCACATCACTCAACAAACCCGTATTATTTATTGAGCTGGGATCCTCTGAAAAACAGTGGACCGACGAAAACGCGGCAGCCGTGATATGTGATACCGTGCTTGGCATGCTTGACAATGGGTTTGAGTGCTGCGATAAAGTAGGCATAGCGCTAGGAGGCACGCACTATCCGATAAAGTTCAACAAACTCTTGCTCGAATCAAGATTTGGTCTTGGAGCAGTTGCATCAAAGCACAACCTTGAAGCAATCGATGAGGAGATCTTAAACCAGATGATTGAAAAGAGCGAAGAGAAGGTGACACACGCCGTACTGGACACCAAGGGGTTGGGAAGGCAGAAGGATCGGATCATGAACATCGTCAAGAAGACTTCTCTTGAACTTTACAAGGTCTGAATGCTTTAACTTAAATATTTGCCCGCCGTCAGATACGCTGTGAAGTCGCGGTCACTAAAGGCAAGCGATGTCTACGATGTATTGGCCCAAATTCCGGAAGGTAGGGTTACAACCTATGGAGATATTGCTAGCGCTCTTGGGCATCCTCGTGCATCTCGAGTGGTTGGAAGGATTTTGAACAAGAACCCAAACCCAATTGTGACTCCCTGTCATAGAGTCATTAAGTCAGATGGTAAAATAGGGGGCTACGCTTTTGGTAAGATAAGGAAAAAAGAATTGCTGGAGAAAGAGGGCCTTTGCTTTATTGGCGATAGCACAGCAGACTTTGCTAAATACAGGATTCGCCTCGAGGAACTGTGCTAAGTTGACTTGCCCTCTTTTACTAGCTCCCGCAGATGGGCAAGCGATCTCACCTGACCGCCGTTGACCTTCTTGTACAATTGCCAGTAGACATCATTAGGGATGTCTTTTCTTTCCTTGATGACTTTTAGATGGTAACGCATCGATCTTGTCCTCACTACGTAGACCTCCTTCTTTCCAACTCTCGCAGTCTTCTTACCCTTTTTTGAGCCAGGACCCTTGCCGTGGACCTTCCATATTGATCGTTTTTTAATTGCCCTACCTCTTGAGGTTCCTTTAGGCTGCACTGTCCATATAGCTCCACTCTTGACCAGCGAGCGTATATTCTCTCTGGTGATTGAGTCGGCTATGTCTTCAAGCCTATCCGGCTCAAAGCGAACTCTGTTGGCTCCGACGCTGAGAATCCTTGCTACGAGCTCGCGCTTTTTTGCAATGTTTACTACCATGTTACTCCGTCTTCTCCTTTTCTTCTTGTATTTTTGGTATCAGTTTTCCAGGATTGAGCACCTTGATCCCAATCTCAGCAGCCTTGCTAATTATCTCAATCCTCTTCTTCTTGCCGACAGTGTGACCAATCCTTGCAGCATCTTTTTTCGGATCAAGCTTAGACAGCTCGGCCGTATTATGAATAACGATATCCCTATATCCTGATGGGTGAAGACCCCTTGCTGCTCTTGGGCCCCTGTAGCCTACCTTGACAAGAGCTGGCATTCCTGATTTTTGCTTTCTCATCTTGTTGTCCTTGCCCTTAGGCTTCCTCCAATTTTCGGCAAGCCTATCGTACCTCCAACTCTCTTGCCTGACGAAATTGGGCCTTTTTTGTGCAACTTTTTTCCTGGCCGCGAGTAATTCTTCATTAATCACCATTGGGTATACTTAGAAGACTTTATCCGATTAAAATAAATATGTTACTGATTTCCTATATTATTTGGGATTACAAACGAAAAAACCTTACGATTGTAAAGTCCAATCGTCGCCTGTCTGCCACCCATGCAAAAGCGAGACCCCTGAAGTTTAGCTGACTTTTGGGATTCTCCAATAAGGGTCATTTACTTCGATATCATATTATTGTATCTTGTTGAGATATCTATCCATCCACTGATCACCACTCTAGCTAAGCTCCATGTCCCCCCTATTCACTTTAAAGCTGAATCAGCTAATGAAACTATATACATCCTATACTGTTCTTACATTAAGACTTCTGGCAAAGATGTGCTTAATCCTTAATAGGATAGCTTTATCACTAACAATTAATTCGTGTTAACGTGGCCTTGAGGGAAAATAGTTGTGGTGGATAACGGGTGGCAGAAAATGATCTAAGTGTTGACGATACCAACGGAGATAATAACTCATTGCAGATACCAGAGGATCTTATGCACTTTATACGGCGCGATACGTACTCGCTTCTCGTAAAGGGCTTTGCCGGAACCGGCAAGACCACACTTGCACTTACGATATTAAATGCGCTCGGAGTAAAGAACAATTTCTTTTATATCTCGACCAGAATATCGCCAAAGCAGCTCTTCCAATACTATCCTTGGCTGAACGAATTTGTTGGGGGCTCCAATCCTAAAGGCGCGACCCTGACTCGTGAGCATGTAACGATGCCTAGTTTTGAGGATGCAAGGCTAGACGAGCCCGAGTCACTTTTTGAACGCATTACGAACCAGCTGATGGACATCAAGTCTCCCATAATCATAATTGACAGCTGGGATGCAATTGCATCTTTTATGGACCGGGAGGCGCGCCTTAACAACGAAAGGGTGCTTCAGACATGGAGGGAAAGGGCGGGCGCCAAGCTCATATTCATAAGCGAGCAGCCTGCTGATGCTACACTTGACTTTCTGGTGGATGGCATAGTTGAGCTGAAGCAGAGCTATTACAATAATGTAAAAATGAGGCAAATTTTTCTTCGGAAATTACGGGGCACTCGTATAAACCGTTCTTCATACCTCTATACGCTCGAAAACAGTGTTTTCCATAGCTTCGTGCCCTACAAGCCGATCAAGTTTGAGCCACGCAAGAGGAGTATTGCCGATCTCTCGGAACTTTCAACGGGCGGCAACATCCTAAGCGGATATCCCGTGCTGGATGCTGCAGTTGGCAACGGCTTTCCGAAGAAGAGTGTGGTTCTGCTTGAGCTGGACCCACGCATCGACATGTCGATTGCAATGTTATTTCTCCAAAAGATTGTATCGAATTTTCTTTTGAGTGGGAACCCCGTGATGTTACAGCCAGTTAACTGGATCGAGCCTTCTTCAATACTGCGCTTCTTTGAAGTATCCATGCCTGCCACTAAGAAGAGCCTTTTCAAGATATTCTGGACAGGCAAAACAGACCTGACATCCAGTCATATAATATCTCAAAGCAAAAATAAGAGCTCGGATCAGATGCTTACAGCTCTTGCCAAGATGAAGGAAAGGAACCCCGACAAACTTCTTCTTAATATAATGTGGATAGAAGCTATACAAAGTCTCTATGGCACAAAGAGAGTAAGAATCGTGATGAAGAACATACTATCCAGCATGATGGCCCATGCAGACCTTTCAATAGCCGTGGTCACCCACTCACATGAGGATTTACTAGAGCTGGTTTCAGAAGTGTCGAACATTCGCCTGCGTTTCATCATGATAAATGATACGCTATTTCTGCAGTCGGTTCTACCGCCATCCAATCTATATTCTGTAGTATTTGATGGGCAGTCAGAGATGAGCCTAAAACCAGTGCTTTGATCAGGTACTCAAATGGTAGTATTCATCCGCCAAATTCTCTTCAATGCCTACCGGGAGGAGTTCTTTCATCTGGTCATAGTACGATAGAAACCTACTTCCCTTTGGTGTTATCCTATATAGGGTCTTGTCACCGTTGTTTACTTCGTGCACGAGGCCACTTTTGATAAGCGAATCTAAATATAGCTTGCACTGGTCATTGCTCAGCATGGCTTTATACATGATCTTAGTACGGGTTTCTTCCTTGTTCACGGACTTTAAGATGGCGGCGATGACTTCGTAGCGACTGCGATTCTTCATTTAAGCGCACTGAACTACACATACATTTCATATAATCCCTATTACTATTTCTAATAGAAGTATTTAACAACGTAAGATTTCATTTATGCTCCATAACTTTTGCAGACATCTTGCATCATCATTTATGCCAGCGTTGGAGGAGCCTTGCTAAAAAGCGCTGCCAATTGCTTGTAATGGGCAATGAACTTCTTACCGAGGTCTGTTGTCTTGTATATGTAGCGCTTTGAATTTGGTCGCTCTTGTATCATCTCAAGCATCCCACTGTCGAGCAGGAATTCAAGATACTGGTTTATCTGCTTGGAGTTCAAATTGCATCTATACATTACATGGGTCTTCCTTGCCCCGTTTTCGCACATCATAAGAATGAATTCTATAATCTCTA
>JBJMEE010000162.1:0-10071 GCA_045809585.1 Nitrososphaera sp.
TGTCTTTTATTGCAGTATAGACTTAGCAATAGTTGAAATTTGATGGCTATTCAGATCAATCTAAAGACGAGGGTATTGAATAAGGTATAATCAAACCGCTGATTCAGTTATCAAAGCTTAGACCAAAGAGTAAGCTCGAAGAACCAAAGAGAAGTGTCGCTGGACAGAATCAGGACAATGTAGAAATTGAACTTGAAAGAGAAGTAATAGATATACATCTTAAGTAAAAGAGATTATATGATGCACTATTAGGTTAGATTCCTCCAGGTGGAGAGACCATTTGTTCAAAGAGTGGTCGGAGGAGAGATTCTATTTTTTTACTCCTTGTCTATGAACTCATCAGGTGATGGTGGCTCAGGGTTAAGGCCCTTCCTCTTTCTCACGTCTGCAACTAGTGGCCTGAATATGGAGTTTGGAACTGCCTGCCATGACTTGAAAAATGTGTTCCACATAGCCTTGCCTGCAGTTGCACCCCTCATCTTTTCTGACAGATCAAATGTCTCAGAGGCGGCTATTTCACCCTGCATGATCGCAATAATGCCCTTCTGCTCTACATTCAATAATTTCCCCCTTTTGCTGGAGAGCACGCTTGATACTTGACCTATCAGGTCCTGAGGGCACTTGACTTCTATACCAAGTATTGGCTCTAGCAGCACAGGGTCAGCGATCAGCATTGCACCCAGCATCGACCGTCTTGTGGCTGGCATCAGCTGAGCAAGGCCCCTGTGCGCCGGGTCTTCATGGGGAACGAAGTGATGCAGAACAAACTTGACTCCTCTTACTGCTTCATGCGCAATAGGCCCATTGCGGATGACATCATCAAACCCTGATCGTATCGAATCCATAGACTCATGTAGGTACTGAACACCCTTTGTTTCGTCTATCAGCATATTGCCACTGACATCGATTGCTGCAACACTTCTTGCTTCGTCTGCCTCCCATCCCCTCTCCCTCAACATCCTAGCCATCTCCTTCTTGTCCATATCTTCCTTAAGCTTGCCGGTCCTTATCATGTCTAGAACATCGTCTGGCAGCATCTCGACGCGCATGAATATCTTGTTGTGCTTGTTTGGAGACTTGCTCATTATCGGTCCTGCCTTTGCCCTTATAGTCTCACGGTAGTTGATTAGGGGCTGGGTGGTAACGATGTCAAGACCTGCTTCCTGCAAAAGTGAAGTAGCTATTTCTAAGTGCAGTACACCCATACCAGCCATCAGGGTTTCGCCCGTCTCTTCGTTTATCTTGACTATAAGGTTAGGGTCTTCCACCGTCAGCCTGCGCAGGGCCTCGACTAGCTTGGGCAGATCCTTGGGGTGCTTTGGCTCTACCGCAATAGTGACCACAGGCTCTGAGACGTACTTGATAGATTCAAATGCAACCGATCCCTTGACGGTCGAAAGAGTCTCACCTGCGACTGCGTAGTCGAGCCCGAGCAGTGCCGGAATATTACCTGCAGGCAGAAAGCCCACAATCTCTCGTGTATTGCCCATGTAGATGTTGACAGACTGGACCCTGCCTGCTCTCTTTGCGTCTATGAGGTATACTTCGTCACCGTCCTTGATCGTGCCTGAGTAAAGCCTCCCCGTAGCTACCCTACCTGCTTGCGGGTCGACATTAATCGTAGTGACCATCATGAGTGCGGGCCCCTTTTCGTTACATTCTACCAGCGCCTTGCCAATGTCAGAGTTAAGCTCTCCTGGCCAAATCTTTGGGATCCTATATCTTTGTGCAACATGAGGCGGCGGGTGGTGCTCTACAACCATTCCAAGAACTGCGTCTGACAGTGGTGCTCTTTCTGCAAGGGCCTTTATGGAACTTGGATCGTTGCTCATGTAAGCGTCATAAACATCCTTGAACTTGATAGCCTTCTTTTGGGCCATCTTGAAGTTAAACCCCCACCTGTCCTTGGCAGAGCCGAAGGCTACGGTGTTGCCCTGGATACTTACCTTCCACTTTTCTTTGATTTCCGGTTCCGCATAAATGTCAATCAGCTGGTTAAAGTGGTTTATTATATTCATGAGCCACCTTTGCATCTCGTCCGGATTCAGCTTCAACTCCTTGACGAGTCTGTCTATCTTGTTAATGTAAAGCACAGGCCGTACACGCTCTTCCAGAGCCTGCCTTGTCACGGTCTCTGTCTGGGTCATGATACCCTCCACGGAGTCGGAAACAACAACTACCCCATCAATCGCACGAAGCGCACGAGTTACCCTGCCAGTAAAGTCTATGTGACCAGGGGTGTCTATCATGTTAATGACATATTCCTTCCCTTC
Organism: Nitrososphaera sp.; assembly: GCA_045809585.1. Taxonomy (GTDB): domain Archaea; phylum Thermoproteota; class Nitrososphaeria; order Nitrososphaerales; family Nitrososphaeraceae; genus Nitrososphaera. The sequence goes on from JBJMEE010000162.1 coordinate 2,274, forward strand.
AGTTTCGTAGAATAGCGTGACATTTGCTCCTCTAATTGTCATTTGGCGGTTCTGCTCAAGCTTCATAGAATCTAGCGCCAGAGCCTGACCTGCCACAGATGGAGAAATGATGCCCGATGCTGCCAGCAGGCTATCACTCATGGTTGTCTTACCGTGGTCGACGTGGGCAATGACGCCAAAGTTGCGTATCTGATCCTTATTACCAATTATTCTCAAAATATCCTGAGTTGACTTAAACTTTGGCATACGATCAAGCCAGAAAAGTTTGGCGCAGGATTATTAAATGTTGTTCCATCCAAGAGATAAACGGGATTCCACGGTTTAATAGTGACAGAAGCAACCAAGAAATGACGAATGGATATAACTCTTGGACACACACCGGATGCAGATGACGCTTTCATGTTCTATGCACTTGCGTTCGGTAAGCTCGAATCCATCTTTGTGATCAAGCATGTCATACAGGATATTGAAACGCTGAACCGACGTGCTCTGAGACATGAGCTGGATGTGACAGCAGTGTCAGCTCACGCCTATGCCCACCTAAAGGATTACGTCATACTGAAGAGTGGAGGCAGCTTTGGACTCAATTACGGCCCAATTGTCATAACGAGAAAGGAAAATATGATGTCCCCAGCTCAACTGCAGAATGCAACAATTGCAATTCCGGGAAAACTGACATCGGCCAACTTGCTCTTGAAACTGGCAATTGGCCGGTTCAAAGAAAAAGTGGTATCGTTTGAGGCAATACCGGATGCCGTCGCTGGAGGAAACGTAGACGCCGGGCTTGTCATACACGAGGCCCAGATAGCATATGACAAGACCAAATTCGCCAGTGTGCTCAACCTTGGGCATTGGTGGTCCAGCAATACAGGCAACCTGCCGGTGCCACTTGGCATCAACGTTGCAAGCACCCGAACCATGAGCATAGCTCAGATAATGCAATTCAGTAGCCTTTTTACAAAGTGCATTAAATACGGGCTTGATAACATTGACGCTGCGCTTGAATATGCGATGCAGTTTGGCAGAGGACAGCCAAAAGAAACAATAAGAGAGTTTGTCAAGATGTATGTTAACAATTTAACCTTGGATATGGGGCATGAAGGCAAGAAAGCACTTGAGAAAATGTTTGAAATGGCACAAGAGCAAAAAATAGTAGAGTCAGATATCCAAATCCAAGTTATGTGATATCTTTGCAACAGCAGCCGTAAGCAAACTTTCTTTACACGGAAGTAGTGTTGTTATCATATTATCTCGGTTCTTTTGCCAAGGTATATGATTGAGTACATCTTGCTATTTGCTCTTGTGCTTGTTGTGTTGAGATGTATATCTCTTAAGATCCAGGCTGAATTTGGGCAGGATCCGGGACATTGCACATGGATTTTAAAGCCATGTTGTTCATAATATAGCTGTGATCAGGAAAGCCATTCTAATATGGATTATATCAAGAATTGCTAGATCCATCATGAAGAGAGCAGTCAATCCCAGAAGAAAATATCAATAACTTATTTATATTAACGATATTATGTCTACAACCCGCAAACTCTGCTTTAGTTTCTATTTCTAGCAATTCCTTAGCATATATGTCAAACCAGCGCTTGCCTAACGAAGACATACAAAAAGTTAGGGATGTGGAGGATCGCTTAATCATCATCACGACTTTCAAGGAAGCAACAGGAAAACTTGAAGGAGCGTTCAACCAACTTGCAGAAAATCTAAGCGGTAGATGCATATCTCATCAGTATTATATCAAGCTGTTTGTCAACCCTCAAGATCTAAAGTTCGATACAGATCAGAATATAATGCAAGAGGCATCTGCCAGCTACCTAAATCATGGTCAGATGCATTGTTTTTGTATGAGTTAGCGGGATTGACTTGTTATGTAGAGCTTAAAACTAACTATTCTTGGATCAAAGATAAAAAATATCTCTCGGAACTTGCTGGAACTGAGTATGAATCTGACTTACCGCCTAATCTAGTAGAATCGATAAAAAGCCAGCCACAAGTCAAACAATGGGCTTCTAAAATAGAACTAGAATAAATTAGCTCATCCCCTATTTCAGCTGTGATGTTTAATGCGGGTCGTGCAGGCAACCTTATAGAAGTTGAATCAGAGTAAGTCTATCCCAGTCCTGCGGGCTTAGCTCAAGAAAGCGGATTTCAAAGGCAACTTGCAGTCAAGATTAAGAAGAAGATAGACTCAAAGCAGTATGATGAGGGTTCGCCTGTTATGATTAGGGTAAAAGAAGATACGTGGGGACAAAGCGTTCTTCCATGATGAGTATAAGAGCAGCGAAAGAATAGACGCAATCATATAGGAAGAATTGAATAATCAAACTGGTTTTCGGGTGTCCTGATCCACTCCTCACCTGCGGATGCAAGATACATTGAAAACGCTAACGCCTCACATAGCACCAGGATAACGCATGAGGAGCTAGTTTCTATGGGTATAGTGACTAGACATGCTACATGAATGCAATACATGAATTCTTAATGCGACCCTTATATCGATATAATAGAATTCTTTCAGTGCTACGCGCTCCAATGTGTCTTTGAAGAATCTTCTGGCAGTCCATACATGCTAAAACTTTTACCCATCTTCCTCCAAAAAGACACGGCATGATATTATAGCTAAGCCATGACAAAATGTTATTTATCAAGTAAATCTTTGAAGGGGGTTAAAGAATGTGTCTCGCTGTACTGGCTTGCGTCCAATTTCCTTTATTAGATGTGTGAGCTCCTGAATTGAAGTGCCCCCAGCCTTGCCAGCTGCCTTGAATATTTCCTCAGAAAATGCAGTCCCCACTAGATCATTGCCACCGTACGAAAGCGCCACCTGTGCGACTTTCTTGCCAAGTGCTACCCAATACACTGAAATGTTGTTAAGCACATCTGCCAAAAGCAGACGAGACACAGCTATGACACGAAGGTCATATGTAGAGGGGCTTTCTGCAGTCACGAGTCCCTTTTGCTCGAGTGGTGTATTTTCAAGGCTGAATTTGAGTGGGATAAAAGTAGTAAAGCCGCCGGTCTTCTTATGAAGATCCCTGAGCTTTATTATATGGTCGATGATATGTTCTGGCTTTTCCACGTGGCCAAACAGCATTGTGCAGTTACTCCTCAGTCCCAGCTCATGTGCCTGACGAGCGGTGTCAAGCCATTCTTCACCTGAACATTTGCCTATGACTATCTGGTTTCTCGTGTCAGGATGGAAGATTTCTGCACCACCACCGGGAAGAGCATCAAGCCCCGCTGCCTTTAGCCTGGATAGTACTTCCTTAATGGAATTTCTTGTCACTCGCGCAATGAAGAATATCTCTGCAGGCGTAAACGCCTTGATGGTGACCTTTGCAAATTCAGACTTGATTGCTCGCATCATGTTCTCATAGTAGTCAAGTCCCAACTTGGGGTGAAAGCCTCCAACGATGTGAAGTTCAGTAGCACCAAGCTGATCTACGGCTATTTTTGATCTGGCGACTATTTGCTCAGTCGACAATGTATAGGCATCATTTTCATGGCCCTTTCTATAAAAGGCACACAGCGGACAGCTGGCTGCACAGACGTTTGTGTAATTGAGATAGTATGACGCTACGAACGTAACGGTGTCACCACAGAATTTGCTGCGAATTTTATCTGCAGCTGCTGCTAGCAGAAATGGGTTTTCTTCATTCATCAGCTGCACTCCGTCGCTGTATGACAATAGCTCTCCGTCACCTGCTAGAGCCTTCTCTAGTGCAGGAGTTCCGCCTGAAAAAGTATCAGTCTTTAGCAAAAGGATCTTCTTCTGTTCCTCTGTATGCTTGAGTATACCATATAAATCGTTGTCAGGCATTCTAAGTCTCAACTGAAAGAATACATAAATATCATTAAGGTCCCAAAAACCACGTTAACGTTTGCAACTTGATAATAATAGCAATAAATTGGTTTCAGACTTTCTCAGCAAATCTGAAATTAGCGATATACTTGACAGCGCCCTTGCGGGCCGGCGGCTTGGCCTTAAAGATTGCGTCAGGTTGATCAAATCTGACGATCTTAATTCCATGGGACTTGTAGCAAACATGCTAAGGCGTAATCTCTTCGGTGACACCATCACTTTCATTAATAACATCATCCTTAACTATACTAACGTCTGCATAACATATTGTAAATTCTGCGCATTCTATCGACCCCCCGGCCATGAGGAGTCATACACTGTGCCGATCGAGGAAATAATCAGACGCGTTGCCACGTCAAGAGAAATGTTTGGCATCACGCAGGTGCTGATTCAAGGGGGCCACAACCCAAACCTAAAGCTGGAATATTATGAAGACGCGTTTAGAGCGATAAAGCAGAAATATCCTGAAGTGGGAATAAACGGCTTGTCGCCATCTGAAGTAGATATGATTGCCAAGGTCGAGCGAAGCAGCACAAAAGAGGTTCTTGCACGGTTAAAAGATGCAGGCATGGATACCTTTGCCGGCGGCGGTGCCGAGATTCTAGAAGACAGCGTAAAGGAGCAGATAAGTCCCCTCAAGATAAAGAGCCATGAGTGGCTGAGAATAATGGAAGAGGCACATCAGCTGGGCTTGAAGTCAGTAGCGACGATGATGTATGGAACAGTTGAAACAGAAGAGGATCGCGCAAGGCACATCATAAAAATCGCCCAGTTGCAGGAAAAGACGGGTGGCTTTATGGTCTTTATCCCATGGAGCTTTGAGCCCAATAAGACCCAGATGCAGTCCGAAGGCAGAATAAGGTACCCTTCAGGCGGGCTATCGCTCCTAAAAATGATCGCAATTGCAAGGATAATGTATTACGGTCTTATTGATCACTTACAGTCATCATGGCTTACAAACGGTATTGGTATGGCTCAGCTTGCACTCAATTATGGCGCCGACGACTTTGGAGGCACACTTACTGGGGAAGAGGTAGTAAGTGCAACTGGTTCGAAGTCAACAGAATTGACATCTGACAGGATAGTTACCGCTATCAAGCGAGCTGGTTTTAGAGCGGCCGAGCGGGATAATTCCTATAAGCTCATAAAGTACCATTGAAATACTTGTCCCACTTGTTGTCGACAAGGGCTTTTGTTTTGTCGTCAACTACTGCAAGTTGCTGAATTTCGCGCATGTAGCCTTCATCTCTCCATTTTGCGGTGGCGTCGATCCCCAGCTTTGAGCCAAGATTAACAAGGGGCGAGGCGGGATCAAGCGTGTCTGTTGGGGCATTATTGATAATGACAGTGTCACGAGCAGGATCCGCTTGTGTGGTCAATGCCCATATAACCTCATTTATGTCATGGACGTTAATGTCACCATCGACGACTATGAACATTTTAGTCAGCGATAGTTGCCCCATGCCCCAAAGCCCCATCATGACTTTCTTAGCCTGACCTGGATAATGTTTCTTTATTGAAATTATCGCAAGCCCTTGGAACCAGCCAGAAGCAGGCATAGAAAAGTCGATGACTTCGGGCTGGAACATCTGAATGAGAGGCAGAAACGAACGCTCGATCACCTTGCCAATATATGCATCTTCCAGTATCGGCTTGCCTACCACTGTCGTGAGATAGACTGGCTGATTCCGCCTCATTATTCCTGTCAAAGTGAACGTTGGAAATGGCTCTGCTGGTGTATAGTATCCTGTATGGTCACCAAACGGCCCTTCCATTCTGACATCGTTTGGATCGATATACCCCTCAAGCACAATCTCAGCATTTGCTGGCACTTCGAGTTCATCATCTGTTGTCTTGCATTTTACTAGTTTGACACCTTTTTTTCTAATGATACCGGAAAACAGATATTTGTCCATTCCTTCCGGCACAGGCGCAACAGCGCTAAAGACGGTGGCAGGGTCTGCACCAATCACTATAGCAACCTCGATCTTCTTTTTCTTTTGTTCTTTGATCATGTTATAATGTTGTGCGCCACGTTTGTGCGTCTGCCAATGCATTATTGCGTGCTTGTCATCGATGATCTGAATGCGATAAACTCCCAAGTTGCGGATGTCAGTTTCAGGATGCTTAGTTACAGTCATGCCAAAAGTAATAAAGCGCCCAGCGTCGCCTGGAAAGGATTTGAGCACAGGCAAAGAATTGAGTGACATCTTATTGGTGTCTGTTTCAACAACTTCGGTGACCGGTCCATGGTCTACATATTTGGGGCCATACTCGCTTATCTCGGACAGCTTGGGCAACATCTTTAATTTGTTGAGCATACCTGAGGGCATTTTCATTTTTGTAAGCTGTGTAATGCGCCTTCCAATCTCAGAAAAGTCATCGGTATCAAGCGCTATTTCCAGCCGCTTCATGCTGCCAAAGGCATTGCCTAGCACTTGCATGCTTGAGCCTTCGACATTTTCGAAAAGTACCGCTGGTTGGTCTCCTGCATACATCAGCCGTCGCATAATCTCTGCAATCTCCAAGTTTGGGCTTACCCTTGTTTTGACTCGTCTAAGCTGGTCTGTCTGTTCTAGCGCCTCAACATACTCACTTAGGCTTTCAAAGGGCAATGCCACAGCGATCCCGCCTATGAAAAATATACCTTTGCATTGTTTCATAATCAGTAAATAGTTATTGATGCCACCAAAAGCATGTCCGATAAAGAAAGAGATTACGAGGAAGGCGCTCCAGGAACAGAAGCTAAGAGAAAGGATGATCCATTAAAAGAATACCGCGACAAAGAACCCATGACGCCTGCCAAGATAAAGGAGCACGAACCAACGGCTGTCAAGCGTGAAATGGAAGAAAATATTACGGAGCCAGGCCAAACAGGGACAGACGCAGAAAAGGCTGCTGAGATAGCAAGAAGCAAAGGAATGGCAAAAGGAACAGCAGGTGCAGCTGAAACAGGCGACCAGTACGAGCAAGGTGCTGCTGGATCAAATAAGTAAACCAATCTTTTTTTCCTCTTGTGAGCAATAATAGCGGAAAGCTTGATTACAGGCTAATACATTTTTGCATATTTATTTTCCTAATAACGCATAGAAGAAGCCATTATGGTTCCTGAGTCAGGTGTCACAGATTCCACATAGATAAGCTCTTTAGCCCTCTCGCTACGACTGAAATGTTATTCACCACTCAGAGTAGTTGGAAGTTATAATGTAGACATAGGTACTGAGATCTTCTAAAGCGTAATAAGGCATGTTACTTATCTATTGGCATGTCTTCAGACAGAAGGGAGAACCCTGAACAGATTCCATCGTCACATAACGAAGGACAAGCAAGAGCAATGGAAAACGAGCAAGCTAGAATACAGGGCGAAAGAAAAGAAGTAGATGTCAAAGACTATCCAAAGGCAGCAGCAATAGCGCAAGTTTTGAAGGATTTGCAGTTTCCTGCAGACAAGAAGCAAATAGTAGACTACGTGGAAAGGGCAAGACCGCAGAGTGAAGAAATACTCTCAGATATACAAAAAATAGAAGACAAGCGCTATGCAAATGTTTCCGATGTTACAAGGGCAGCAGGACTCGTCAGACAATAATAACAGTGTTATCATACTCTTATCTCTTTTCCCATAGTACGCATCATAGAAATTAGCATATACTGACAGTCCTATTACAGCCGCCTGCAGTACCTTGCATATAATGTCGAGGTTCGCAACATTACTTTGTATCCCAACTATCGATAGGGCAACTGTTCGTGACATAATGTAAAAGACACTCAGAAACGCCGAATATGCTGCCGCAAGCCAAGTTTTAAGAAAAAGCTAGCCAAGGCAGTAAATAGGTTTAACTGGTGATGACTTTAAATTCGTTATCTAATACTACGATAGTTTTAATTTTTTGCACTCTGCTGTCAGGTACTGCTACTTTACCCAGATAT
>JBJMEE010000163.1:0-3325 GCA_045809585.1 Nitrososphaera sp.
ACTTGCTCGGGAGTTTTGTCTTTTCGCTCGCTCATATGCATTACTCTATATACTTCATGATTCATTAGCCTATCAATATTTCTTCTTACCAAAACTTGTTTTCGATAAGGACCTCGACGCAGCAATTTTTCAGCCAAGATCCATTCTTTACAATGATGTATTTTATGAAAGATCCATCACACTTGCATGCTAGGGCTCGACTGCTGCCGTTGCTGCTGCTGTTCGTTTGGCTGCCACTATCTAATCCTCTTGCTTAGTCTAAATCCTGGTGTTGCTTGTTTGTTGCCCTCAGCTTGCACAAGGCAGCAAAAATTTGTTCCGAACTTGTGGTTATATATAAATAGCTTATCTACGTCTGCCAGTTGAAAAAAAGATATGTGTCTGTCAATGCTGTGAAAGTGTTCAAAAAGTGAAAATCTAATTACTCCACAAGAGACCATGCCATTCATATAAATGTAAAATGCGACAAATGTGGCATGAACTCATTTGAGAAAAAACAATGAGTTTAACGTGCTTAATACCTTTTTACTATAGACTTCACCACTTTTTTGGACTCTAGTGCGCTATGCCTGGTGCTTACCTCCAATACTATGGTATCTGTCAATTTTCTTTTGATGATTTCTGATATGCTATTTTTAAGACTCACCTTGCCTTTGCCTAATGTCCTATGGTCGTCTATTATGCCATTGGTATCAACTGCGTGAAAGTGAATCGGCTCAAATATCTCTGATAGGTCTGTATTTTGTCCTGTCCTTATTAGCTGATGTGCCGTGTCAATACCTCGGATCACATTAACAAATTTCCCTTTTCCATAGGAAATATTATCATAATCAATGGCATCTGAATAGTGCTCTTCAAATACAATCTCCATGGGTTTACCATTGACTTTCTTATCCGCAGCATATTTTGCAATTTCTTCAAGTGACCGCATAAAGCATTCCTCTATCTTTTCTTTTCTCATTTGCCGGTAGGCCTTTAGTGCAGGAGCCATAATTCCATAGGTTTTCACCACACCACAGCCAAGAAAATATGCCACTTTATTAGTTCGTTCTGCTTTAGCGTTAAAGAAAGCAGGCAAATCGCTGAAACTGTGGAGAACCATTCTCAAAATTCCTGCAGCTTCCATATAATCGAGTGTTTTATACGTGTATTCTATTGCCCATTTTCTTTCCGACTGATTTTCTGAATCGATACTTGGTCGGAAGAGCGTTTTATGAAGAGAATTGATCATGCCTTTGTTTGCACTATATTCGCGCATAAGTGGTAAGCATCTTGGCTTGATTTGTACAAGACAATGAAGATGATCTTCGCTGAGCTCTATTCCTGAAAAACCGTCTTCATGTGCAAGCTGAATTGCCTGCAATGCGTTGGTAGTAGTTACATAGGGAGCCACTGAAGTAACAATCATGGGATATTGTTGCATGTTTTTCCTACTCAACTATACATCTTGGGCAAATAAGAGGAAACGTGAACGTATCACATTTCTGTATGGCATACTCTCCGAATAAATGTATTCGTGAACGAATCTATAAAAGGATAAGTCAAAGGATGTCAGTGATACAGGTAATCTGAAATGAGTTGTAGGCGACAAAAATGCTTCTCTATCAGGTCCTTTACTCTGCACTTCAGAAATGGCGGATGACATTTCATGCTGGCTTAAACTATGCACTGCAGCTAGTTTAAGCATCATTCTCTTTTTCTAAATAAGGCATAAAGTCGCGCAGCTCTTGTGCTGACCTTCTCCTGCGTATTGCCATCAGAGTAAATGATGTTTCTTTGCTCACTGTCATGATTAATCCGCGTGTTTGGGCCCGTGTAATTTGATTGATTGGCCAAAAGGTTATTCTGATATCTTCCTTTACGTGTTGACTCTTTCAGAATCCATAAGAGTGTAGATACAGTGTATGCAGGTATCATGTCGCCGATAAATGGTATCAACTCTATTGAGTTGATAGCTGTAGAAGTTTTGCTACCTGTTAGTCGATACAATATAGCTATCACCGTTGCGTCAACAATGTCTCCAACAATTGGAACTGCAAAGATTGGAGCGCCTATATAGTCGAGCGCGTCCACCACAATTGAAATACTTAAAGCAGCAGTCGCTCTAGCTCCAAAAGACTGGTCAAATTGGTTTGAGTTCTTTTGGTTGACCAATTTCATACATAATATATGCCATAATCCCTTATAAATTATCGCTAGCGATATATCGCCAAGGTATTATCTGCGTATGTTAGCGCACACAAAGAATACCTTCAAACTTAGACGTCCTACTATTTGCTGCCTTGAGAGATTATATTATCGATTTTTTCTCGCCAAATTTATCTTGAATTGTTTGAATTGTAGTATTTATCATCCTATTTCTATATTATATGGGGTAAGATTTGACATTGCTACTAGTTGCCGTTACAACTTGAATGACAATTCTGACTCAATAAAACCACCTACACAGTAGTTGTAGAAAGAATCGTTGACAGCAACTCTTCAAGCTTAAACGATGATTTAGAATGCCCAGCCCTGTCTGAAGTAAAAATTGAACTGGCTATTGTTTGTCTTAAAACTTCCGTGGTGATGGAGTAGGATTGGCATTGTTCTCAATCAGTGCCATATGTGCTGCTCCCAAAGAATTTGAAATTGGCCTATTACAAATTCGGGCTGCTCTTCTGGAATCCAATATCCTGAAAGAGGAACTGTGACGCCCGTTACATTTGCTGCTAGCGCTTGGGTTGAACTTAGTCCAAAGTTTCCTGGAAAATAGTCGCCTACTGCCGGATAAATAACCCCACCTAAAACAAGCACAGACATTATTATCTTATTCGTGGCTGATTGTTTATTTTGCTCTGTGTCCACTGGAAAAGCTCGATAATATTCAAATCCTGCCCGCATTACACCTGAAGCTGAATCATGACTTGCAAATACATCTATATCTTCTTCGGTAATTGCAGACGGATTATAAGCTAATCCTTTGAAAAACCATGATATGTATTCTCGCTCGTTACCTTGTATAAGGGCTTCTGGTAAGTTAGGTACCTATGGAAAACAAACCACCACGGCCCATTCTCATCAGCCTCTGATGGTATAAAACGAGGGAACGCGAAATCCATGAACCCTGCTTTGGTTACATTGTTACGATGATCGGCAGCATATGAATATACTGATTGTACTCCTACATCATGTGCAACTAAGTAAATCTTATTGAATCCTAATTAAGACATCAGTTGATAGATATCTTCTGCAATAGTGCTGTCACCATAGCCTGTAGTTGGCTTTGAAGAATCACCAAAACCTCGATCAGGCGCGATCAGGTATAACTTTTGGCCAAAGCTGG
>JBJMEE010000164.1:0-4598 GCA_045809585.1 Nitrososphaera sp.
CGTGACCTCTCAGCAATAGCAGTTGTTTCAGCATTGGCCGATATGCAAGACCAGGGTGATAAAAAGTCATTTTCTGGTCTAAATGCTGAAATATTAAAGAGCGCCCAGTCGCTCGGACTTGTAAGCGTCGACCTCGATATCATACTCGCTGGACGTGAGACGCGTCCTCTGCACGAAGCGCTTGCATATACCCCATTTCATTACATCGACGGGCTCACTTGGAACACGGAGGCCTGTTACTTCTTGTTCAAGAACGCGGGAGTACAACTCAAAGATAATGGCAGTGGTCGCTGGCGTGTACTGGCAGAGTTTTCGCAGGAGGAGAAAAGCGCGATTGTTGAAGCAATAAGCAAGTTTGTGGCTACATCTGATGAAAGGATATCTGATATATTGAGGGACGACCTTATTGGCTACGTCTATACGCTTTCAAGAGAGGACAAGCGGAGTCAGTTAAGAGACGCAAGGGAGTTTTCAACCATGCTCAATGCATGCGGCAGGACAGGAAGGGCAGGCGTAGGCATTACAATATGTATGGGAGATAGAAACAACGCATTAAGCGCAGGAGAAGAAATACTGAATAAATATAGGACGACTCTGCGCAACTATATTTCCACGATCTTTAGCGAAAAATGGAGGCTTGCCGACGACGGCAAGATTGCTTTTGTCAATGGTGACGGCATCTTAGAGGAAGACATGTTAGGAGCAGTCTCATCGCTGCTCAGCGGATCCCCTTCCCTTCGAGGCAGGCTACTATTTGTAAGGGCCCTCAAAAAGGAAGGGACCTCCTACAGGTTCTCCGCAAGGAAGTGCGTTGATTGCAAGTCACGGGCAAACCTTGGCGTGATAATGCGTGGGTGTTCCAAGGCCTTAAATGGCACAGGCGGCGGACATTCAGCAGCTGCAGGCTGTAGCATCCCAACTTCAGGTCTTGAGGATTTTATTGCAAGCATAAAGGCGGAGACAACAAATGATCCAAAAATTGCCAAGGAGGCATCTTGACGTTGCAGTTGCAGTTGAGATCTCATTTTCGAGTAGGGCTGAAGCAAAGGCGACAGTGAAGGCATTAATACCAGATAATGTTAACTTTCCAAAGGGTCTGTCAATGAAGGTATTTTCACAGGACTCTATACTTGCAATTGAGTTGACAGGCAAAAATATCCCAACTGCAACGATATTGAACACTCTTGATGAACTTCTTGAGCACATATCACTAGCAAAGAAAGTGATGATCGACTAATGCTAGACCCCAGAATTTTGAAAGAAAATCCTGAGTCTATTCGAGACATGCTGAAAAAGCGTAACATGACAGATTTCCCGCTTGACGACCTGATAATGCTACACAAGCGCCGCGGTGAGCTGATCTTCAAAACTCAGGAGCTGCGGCGGAAAAAGAACCTGCTCTCTGAAACCGTTGCAAGCAAGAAGAAGTCCAAACAGGATGCGTCTTTTGAACTTGCAGAGATGAAGCACGTGAGCATAGTAATTGACCAGACTGAAGCTGAAGCAATTGAAATTGAAGAAAAGTTCAATCAGCTAATTATGGCTTTGCCCAACTTATTAAATGAGGGGGTTCCGGTTGGCAAAGACGAAGAGGAGAATGTGGTTGTTCGACAAAACGGTAGAACCATAACGCCGAATTTTAATCCAAAAGATCACATTGACCTTGCTACATCGCTTGATCTTATCGACCTGGGCCGTGCCGCTAAAGTATCAGGCTCAAGGTTCTACTTCCTAAGAAATGAGCTTGTAAAGATGAACCAGGCATTGGCTAACTTTGCACTTGATTTTTTATCTGACCATCACTATACTCTAATCCAACCACCATACATGATTAGAAGGGAACCAATGGTTGGCTCGGTTATACTGAATGATTTTGAGGACGTGATTTACAAGATAGAGGAGGAGGACCTTTACATGATAGGGACATCTGAGCACGCAATAGCAAGTATGCATATGGACGAAATCCTTGAAGGAATAAAGCTTCCAATAAGATACGCTGGTTTTAGCTCCTGCTTTCGCAAAGAGGCAGGTGCACACGGCAGAGACATGAAGGGGATATTTCGCGTTCACCAATTTGAAAAGGTGGAGCAATTTATCTTCTGCCGCCCAGAAGAGTCGTGGAGGGAACACGAAAGCATGCTTGCATTATCTGAGGAATTTTTCAAGCAGCTTGGCATTCCTTACCGAGTAATGTTGCTATGCTCCGGCGACACCGGAAAGATCTCAGCCAAGACGTACGATATAGAGGCTTGGATGGCTGGCCAAAATGCCTACAGGGAAATTGTTTCATGCTCAAACTGCCTAGACTACCAGGCTCGAAGACTTCGCATACGGTTTCGCGACAAGACCAATGAAGAAACGCGTCTTGTGCATACACTCAACAGCACACTTGTTGCGACAGAGCGCACCATGGTCGCGATACTTGAAAACTTTCAGACTCCACGTGGCACGGTAGAGGTGCCAAAGGTGCTGCGAAAATACATGGGCGGTTTGCAGGAGATTGGGGCTGAGGCTTGACGCATCGTATATATATTATAAATTTTAGTCAATGGATGAGAAGAAGAAGAATTTATGGCCAAAGGAGCGAGAAAAGGAGGCAGAGTACGCGACAAGTGGCGTGACAAGCAATGGGTAATTGTAAATAAACCCCCAGGGTTTGAGCCGCAGGTGCCTATTAATTTTATACCGGTTACAGATGCAAATCAATCAAAGGGACGTACAATTGAAAATACCTTGCACGATATGATGAAAGGCAACCCCGACCAAAGCATGGATCAGCACCAAATTAAGGTCTTTGTCCAGATAGATAATATAACCGATGGTGTCGCAACCACTATTTTTAAAGGACATGAATATGCCAAGGAGTTTCTAAGGAGCCTTATCCGGAGAGGTAGCTCTATGATCACATTAATTGGCGATTATACCACAATAGATGGCCATACCTTCAGAGTTGCAATGATTGCATTCACCCATCGCAGAGTTAATTCATCGAAAAAGCATGAGATTAGGCTAATAGGCCAGAAGATACTATCTGAGACGATCCCCCAGATGACAGTCGATAAATTCATACAAGAAATTACAGGCAGCAGCAGGGAAGATATTCCAAGGGAGACTAACAGTAAGCTTGGAGCTGACGTACTTAATGAAGCGAAAAAAATAACATCAATCCGTCACATCGGGATAAAGAAGACTAAGCTTATATCAACTGCAGAATCACGTGCTGTTTATGAAGCCAAAACAATCGAGTCCACTGCGCCGGCTCAGTGAAATCGCATAGCCTTTACGCAGTTTTTTGTCCTTTCTTTCAAATGTCTGAGGAAAGCAGCAGCAACCTCAAATTTTCCGCGGCGGAGATTAACCTTCTGCTGCACGCCACAGAAGATGTCAGCAAGGTGCTCGAGGCGATAGAAGATGCACTCCTGGTCCCTATTAATCGCTTTACAAGCTCATCTTTAGAGGGGCATTACAAGAATAAGATCGTCTTGCAGAAGGCTATACTTTCGAGCCAAGAGGCAGGCACGCTGGCTAAGAGGGTCATTTCGCTCTTGAACAGTGCTGACAAGGATCGTCTGTCACGCTTATTCCATGAGTATTCCGACGAAAAGGGGAATCTCTACATCCGCCTTGACAAGCAGAGAATGTGCCAAGGCAGAGCCTCGCTTTCGGAAGCGGATGCAATAAGGATAAGGTTCAAGCCAGTGAAACGCTACAAACCTTCAGGCACCGCCCGGGGTTACATAGATCTATTTCAGTCAAATTTGAACGGATAACTTCTTGCTAAGAACACTTCTCCAATCGGAAAAATATATAGGTGATGCCATTATAACTGCAAAATCGCATATTGTGCAGAGGTGGAGGCGCTTCTTTTCAATCGGATAGACCTTTACATCAGCGGCGATATTGATATTACATCTAAGGTCAAGACACTTTCAATAAGCAGATTTGGTGTCCCCTTTGAGGGTGATGTGCGTCAAGCTGTAATTTACAGGTTGAGGACAACCCCTTCTGGAGCTGTCAATTATCCGTACTTGATAGTTTCTGAGAATGCCTCTCAGCCAGCCGACGTTCTAATGATCAGAGACTTTAACAAAGTTAAGGAACAGCTGAAAAAGAAGATTAAGAAAGGAACCGGGCTTGAGCTGACAGTTAATCCTGCAAGAAAGATGGATGCTCGTTCTGTCGGCAAGTGGTTCAAGAACCTCAGTGATCTATATGCATTCTGTCATTCATCAAGCTGCCAATTCATCCTTTCAAGCGGTGCAAGATCGGAATATGAAATGATTTCAGGCCCTTGCCTTGATGCAATCTTAAAGATCGGAGGCATCGACCCGCAAAGTCATTGGCGCAACATGGGAGAATGGGTAGAGGAAAGGCTGTCAAGGAATGTGTATTATGCTTAAGAGAAAATATAAGAGACGGTACCTTTCTATTACGCACGCTGGTGAATCCAGCGATTCAGTTAATGCGATCATAAAACGTTTTTCGGAGCTTTTTGGATCAATTGCTGCAGAAAAGGCAGCTATAAGGCTGGTGCAACAGTCGGGAAACGAGTCTATAATAAGATGCAGGTTAGAGCAACTTGATAATCTCCTTGTGGC
>JBJMEE010000165.1:0-4533 GCA_045809585.1 Nitrososphaera sp.
TTCTCTGTCCTGCAGAATATCTCCCAGAACCATCAGCTGGCCTGGAAGCCTTATGTTGGTTGCAAATACCTATGCACGTCATCAATCATCAATCATAAATCATACATCACACATGCTAATGTTCAGTCAAATAAATAATAGCAAAACCACGATATATTTTGGACTAACCTTACCAGTGAAGAATACTGTTTAATATATATTATAATTTATTTTTATTGTGTTTTCATGCGATGAGGATATTTATTCTCGCTTAAGACAAAATAGTGCTTCCTCAGAAATAGCAGCTGCCCCCTCCACTCTTTTGATAGTATTTCTGGTGAAACTCCTCAGCCTTGTAAAAGGTATTGGCAGGTACTATTTCGGTCACAATCCTGTTGCTAAACCTTCCAGATTTTTCGAGTTCTTCTATTGATCTTCTTGCAGATAATTCCTGCTCTGGAGTATGATAGAAAATCACGGAACGATACTGTGAGCCTACATCTGGTCCTTGTCTATTCTTTGTTGTTGGATTGTGTATTGACCAGAACACCTTTAGAATTTCTTCATAAGTGATCTCCTGTGGGTCATACTGCAGTTGGATTGCTTCTGCATGCCCAGTCAAATCGGTGCAGACATCTTTGTATGTGGGATTCGCCCATCGACCGCCAGTATAGCCAACCATCGTTGACTTGATACCCTTTATCTTCCTAAAGGATTCTTCAACTCCCCAAAAGCAGCCAGCTGCAAAGGTCGCTAGCTGAAGAGTTTTGATTTTATTTTCACTCATGGTGTATTGTTGGCAATTTTTGAATTAATAGTTTTTTCCAGATCTACACCAAGTTCATTCAGGTTGATAATATTGGCTACTGTAAAAAATTAGGTGCTTCAAGAGGCCTTTGGAGTAGATCTGATACCCTCAGGCCACACCGCCACCTTCATTAGAGCTATCAGTCCTGCAAGCTCGGCAATATGTATTCCCAAAAAGTAAGGCAACAAATCGTTGGAATAAAGGGGCGCCATCGCAAAGTAACCATAGATGGCGATTACGTTGTGGAGCAGCAGCATGCCAGCAAAGACCATCAGCCCAATCGTGAACGTAGCTCTTATCTTGCGATAAATATTGGCATATACGGCAATCAACATAACCAGTATCACCACATTTGCTATGCTAGCAATCGAGCTGATGTCCATCAGTAAAGCCATTAATCTTCAGGCGGCAGATTGGCTTATTTACTTATTTCCAGATCTACTCAGATTACGATTCTTATCAATTGCTGCCCTTACCTCATTGAATGCCTCTATGTTAGCTTCAAGGTAGTTTGAGATAAAATAAAGCACGCCGTACTTTTCGCCTAGCTTCGTCACTATATTGTTCTTCTCTAGGACTCCGATGTGATGTTGCACACCCTTGTAGTCTACACCGAGAATCTCTGCAAGCTGGTTGATATTGTGCGGCTTCCCCTTAAGAAGATCAATTATCCTGATCCGGTTCTCACCGCCCCGCGAGCCTGCAAAGAGATACCATAGCAGGCGCTTGGTTTCGCGGTCGGGCATGTGTCATACTATAGAATTCCTGCAAATTTAAGTCTGAGACCTCACTCTAATGTTTGTCAAGTTCTCTGCTATTTTTTTACATATGTCTGACAACCCACAATATGCGACCAAGGTTAAATCATCGAGTTGGATTGATTCATTCATTCTTAGTCCTAAATAAGGCCTGCATGCTATCATGAGCTAATACTAAAAGACATACGACAGAGATACCGAGAATACCAGAAGAGACAAAATCCACATAAGAAAAGCAGCACCAGGCGCTACAAAGCTATGTCCTCCCCTAGTTAGCCGTAGTTAGCGCTTTGAGATTCTTAGTATTTCCATTCTCCACTGGTTGATGATTTTTTTGTTTTTCTTCCCTTTTTTGATTTATCCCAGACTATCATCAGGATTAGGCAGCCAAAACCTATGAACTCTGGAATTATGAATGTCCAAAACCTGCTTTCTGGAGGAGCATAATAATCAGCTAAGCTCAGGATAGGTCCACCTACAAGACCACCAAAAATTCCAATAAGTATTGCAATAATAAATATCCCTTCCTTGTGCAATAACATTCATACCATAACTCGGTCCTTAAACGTAAGTGCTTGCTAGCAAAGGGTTTCTAGCTAGTGCAGTGTTTATTGTTCTGAAAGATTTCAAAGAACCGATATGCGCATGAAGCCCCTTGCACACTATCTACTTGGGTTCATACACTTGTTCTGAGAATGCAATGGTGGTAATAGGTTCTTGGTGTTCTCAACAGCAGGGAGAGAGGCGGCTGCGCCATCGAGGTAAAGATGCTTGTTAGGAGAGTCTCAAAAGTTCGGTCAGTTGCACAGTACGCAAATGCCAGACTAGTGGAAGAGATGTACTTCTATATTCGAAATGCAATAGCGTAGCTGAGCGACACCGCATAATGCTCTAAAAATAGCAATTGGATTGCAAGCCGTCTTGGTCTAGGCACCGCATTCTCTGACATCAACTCGGACAAATTTTTTGGCATTTCTGAAACAGGGCGATTTGGCACCTTTTAACAACAGAACCTCTTATAGTAAACTGGATTCATTTTTCATATTTCTTGCTTATGCTATCGCACCTTTTCTTCAGCTCTACTGCGTACATTATAGAAAGAATCTACTTTTGAGTTATGATATCTTTACCTAACTCTTATGAGCCTATAACTCTGAAAAGACGTTAGTACCTTCGGGTGACTCTGTTGTGCGAGGGAGAACAATAGCCACAGTAATCGGTGTTCGGTCGCCCGTGACATATACATTCACATTTGCTGCCATACGTCTGACTTTTACTAAATTTTCTCAATATATTATATATACAGTATGAATATTTAAGTAGATATTATATCAGGCGCTTTAGTAGCGTTGCAGGTTAGGTTGTAGTTGAGGGAGGAGATTGCTGATGTGGCATATGGGATTGTTGCAGAAGTGATATATCCCCTCATAGCATTCTTTGATGCAAAGGACTCATTATTATCGTATATGCAGCCACAATAGGAGATATTGCGGCAGGCTCTTTTTGGCAAGCACACAGAGATATAGGTTGGCCTGCATTAATGGTTGGTTGGCTTCAATAATTCTAAATTAGACATATAGGTATTCTTCATGGTTGACGGTTTTGTGGTGATGGGTATAGCTCTATGCTGACATTAGCCATTCAGAAAGATCTTCTAAAATCCTAAAATATTTTTTATTCCAGAGTAAAGGTAGCCCGTAGCGCAAGTGGTGGGGTCTACGAATGTTAGGTAATGACTTGATGTCCGTTTATGCCCGTCCTTGCTGTCTACGGGTCTTTCACTAAGAAGCTGAGAGCCTTTTTTGAATAATTTATCTCGCTTTTCCTCTATCTATATAGGAAATACTTGACGTCCTATACTCAACTTTACATCTAATGCTTCTTTTGCAAGTGCCAAGCAGGCAGCAGCAGAAGAAGAGAGCTCTCAACAATCTTGAATCAAGCTTGACTTGACTGCCATATGTTAGCCTAATTGCTTTTCTTATCCCACATTTGCCTTGAAATTATCATAGCTTGAATATCTTGACAGCCTGTTCTGCACTCGCTTATTTTGGCAAGATTTTTTTATACAGCATTGTCCTAGTGGTGCTGGTAGTACTAGTGGTGGTGGTGGTGACGGTCAGAGAATTGTTTTGATCTGTAACGCAAAAGGCCACATGATTCAAAGAATTTATAGTCCTCAGTCACCACCATTCTGACAGGATAATGGCAACAAAAATTTTTGTGAATTTACCAGTAAAAGATCTTAATAAGACAATAGAGTTTTTTACCAAACTTGGTTTTAAATTTAACCCTCAATTTACCGATGAGAATGCAGCATGTATGATTGTAGGTGAAGATATATTTGTAATGCTCCTGGTTGAAAGATTTTTTAAAACTTTTACGAACAAGGAAATTTGTGACACTACAAAAGATGCAGAAGTGATAATAGCATTATCTGCCGAAAGCAGAGAAAAAGTAGATCAAATGATAAGCAGGGTTATAGAAGCTGGAGGGAGGGAATCTAGGGAGTCACAAGACCACGGATGGATGTACGGACGTAGTTTTGAGGATAACAATGGACATCTGTGGGAAATAATACATATGGACAATGTATAGTATTACCAAGTTCTGTCGAAAAACTAGCAAGGTTGACTGACTACCGGTTACCACATCACCGCTGATAGGATAAGCAAGAGAAGAAGGCAAAGAATGAAGGCTCATTCTTTTTATTTTTCCTTAAGTCTTAACCTGACCAGCTATATGTCATGAGACGTCATCCTTCTTTTTCTTCTTATACGCTTTGCTGACGGGCATCTAGAAAAAGTGAGGAAAAAGAAAAAAGCGGAGAGCAGACGAGGTGAAGAGAGGGCTATTTAACGGCTACACTTTTTCTCCTTAACGGAATTCACTATTTGCAACTAAGCTAAAAAAGCATCACTACCAAAATGATCGTGATCATAAAAGAGTACCCTTATGTTATTTGAATAGACTTTTCATAACTTTAGA
>JBJMEE010000166.1:0-4670 GCA_045809585.1 Nitrososphaera sp.
TAGACCTCGAGGGTCAGACGATAGAGTTCAAGTGTCCTGTGTGCGGCGTGCCTGGCGAAGCAGATCTTCCGTATAAGAGCGCCGAAGAACGGGAAGAGTTAGAGGAGGACTTTGAAGAGGTAGAAGAGGATGAGGGCGGTGAAGAGTTTGAGGAAGAATACTAGCTAGATGTGTGGAGTAAAAGCTCTTGCTCTTGAGCCTAATCTGGTCTTTTATTCTAAGAACAGCTATGTCGCCGATGGATGTTGCCACGGTTCCAGATGTCTACAGAACGAGATAGTCCCATCAGCCTGTCTGAGTATAAGAGCTGCCTGCAGATATGGCCAGAGTCATCCAATACATTATGTGAAGAGAAAGCCACAAAAACCGAGTTTATCTCATGAAGATGACATAGTAAGCGAGCTCTCTATTGCAACTATTAGGCATCTATGTGTCCTGCTCTAGCTACTTCTTAGCCAGCCTTCCTAGCTGCGCCAATAGTGCCGAAAGCTGAATTTCTGGATGTGCGCCGGCTGTGAGTCTGTAATCGTACTCCGCCATTATAGCTGCAAACTCCTCTGGCTTTTCGATCTCCATTTCATATGCCTCCTGGTTTGCATACTTCATAAAGTCGCCCTCTGACATCCCATAGACCTGTGTCAGCTCCAGAAGCCTTGCTCTGGATTCATTGAACCTCCCAGACATTGCAAGGCGCAGCACTTCGCCCACCCTTGCCCTACCTGAAAGTCCCATAGCCGCTGTAACACTTGTCGCAGATACCAAGCCCATGCCTGATGCAGCTTGCATGATGTTTATAGAGTGGCGTAAGTCGCCCCCGGTTGCCTCATATATCTGAGCAAGGGCCTTTTCTTCGTATTTCACCTTCTGTTGTTCGCAGATCATTTTCAAATGACCGATAACATCTTCCTTTGGTAAGCGTGTAAATCTGAACACTACACACCTGCTCTGTATCGGCTCAATTATCTGAGATAGATAATTACAAATAATAACAAATCGAGTCGTCCTTGCGCTATCTTCAATTATGCGCCTGAGCGCAGTCTGAGCCTCAGAGGTCATCTCGTCAGCTTCGTCAAGTATGATTATCTTGGGCTTACCAAACTCCTTGTCACCTGCCAGCTTGATCGAAGCTGCAAACTCCTTTACACGCTCCCGCACCATCTTAATGCCACGCTCATCTGATGCATTTAGTTCAAGCGTGTTCTTTCTCCATTCTTCTCCTAGGAGCTCGATTGCAATGCAGAGCGCAGTAGTGGTCTTGCCAACCCCTGCCGGCCCTGCGAATAACATATGAGGTATGTCCGGACTCTTAATCATGTTGCTTATGCCCTTGATTATATCCTTCTGATCAACCACCTCGCTTAGTTTTTTTGGCCTGTATTTCTCAGACCACATAAGGTTCGCCAGATCTGTCTTTTTGGCCGACTGCAACATGAAGCGCTTTCACTGAAGTCGTTAAACCATTAATAGGTTGCTATTTTGCGGCACAAGCGGCTAATTTCCGATAAAACAGTAGAAGCTAGCTACTAGCTTTACAAAAGCTGTGCTGATATGATATATAATAAGTACTCCGTTCTAAACAGCTCCCCAGATGGCCACCAACACCATACGCTCAGAGCCAAGGATTGAAGCTATTCAAAGCATTTACCAGCTAGGCTATATGCTGGAGGAGATCAGGGTGACGTATAAAAAGGATTCTAAGATGAGCGTGGGCAACCTTGTGATTGATGCAAAAGAAGGCGATATGTCATCTCTTCCGCGTTGGATAGCCAAGATTCTTGTCCAGCAGGATGCAGTGGAAATCCAGTCAAGCGACATCACCGGGTACATATCGCGGACTATGAATCGCGAGCGCATCGCAAAGCCCCATGACCTCTCTGGTGTCGATGTTGACTTCTACGTCCGAGTAAATGACCACCTTGAAGGTCTCAAGGAGCGGGAAAGAGAAAACCTGGTTGTTTCCCTAAATACATTTGTAGCCTCTCGACTTGAAAAAATAGTCAAGCTGGCTGCCGCCTCATCGCTTTCACCTGAGCTTGAATCCAAGCTAGCTGCTGAAGAGAAGGAGCTTTACATCATGATAAACAACGCTTCAACGAAATTCAAAAAAGGAGTACTAAAGAAGTTTGTCTGAGCAGCAGACCACGGCAGCGCTTGCAAACGATCTGGAAAAGTTCCTCAAAGCATTCAAAGACCGTGACAGCAATTACAAGTATTTTGACAGAATAAATAACATGATGGCATCAGGCGTTCAGTCGCTTATTGTAGACTATATTGATCTCGATTCTTACAACCCTCTCCTTGCCAAAGAGATAACACATAAGCCCGATGAATATCTTGAGGCATTCAACGAAGCAGTTCTATCGGTCCTGCGCGAGATCCATCCTGACTATGAGCAAGAGATCCGTGAAAAGATCCGGGTCAGAATAGGCAACTACACTGTGCAGAAGGGCCTGCGTGAAATAAACGCCGACTTGATAAATAAGCTTGTGAGCATCTCTGGCATGGTCGTGCGCTCATCAGAAGTCAAACCCCTTGCCAAGAAGGTTGCGTACAAATGCACGAACTGCAACACAGTCACAGAGGCACAGCTCAAAGGTCTTGTGATGAAAAAACCGCTTAAATGCCATGCGTGCTCTGAAAAAGAACTCGAAATGGATCCCGAGAGCAGCATATTTATCGACTTCCAGATGGTGCGGCTACAGGAGCTGCCCGAAGATCTACCTGCAGGCCAACTGCCACACTACATTGAAGTTACTGTCATGAGTGACCTTGTGGACCAGTGCCGCCCTGGCGATAGAATCATACTCACGGGCATTATTAGAATAGAGCAGGAGCAGCTGGCTCCACAGGCCAAGACAAGCCTATTCCGGCTTCGTATGGAAGGAAACAACATAGAGTACCTTGGTGGCAGGGCAGGAAGCAAGGACACAAGATCTGTTGAGAGAATAATGATAAGCACGGAGGACGAGCGGCAAATAAGGATTATAGCAAGCAAGCCAGATGCTTACGAGAAGCTGATTGCCTCATTTGCTCCCCATATTTATGGCCATGAGCCGATCAAGGAAGCAATACTATTGCTTATTGTAGGCTCAGTGACAAAGAGGCTTGAAGACGGCTCGACAAGAAGAGGCGATATCAACGTGCTTTTAGTAGGGGACCCCGGCACGGCCAAATCAGAGATGTTAAAATTCACCGCCAAGATTGCTCCAAGGGGGCTGTACACTTCTGGTAGGGGTTCTACTGCTGCAGGACTGACAGCTGCAGTTATTCGTGACAAGTCTGGGATCATGATGCTAGAAGCGGGCGCCGTCGTATTGGGCGATCAGGGAATCGTATGCATCGACGAATTTGACAAGATAAAGCCGGAAGACCGCTCGGCGCTTCATGAAGTGATGGAACAACAGACTTGCTCTGTGGCAAAAGGGGGCATTGTAGCTACACTGAATGCAAGAACGTCGATCCTGTCCGCAGCAAATCCGATATATGGAAAATATGACCCATACAAGAACATAACAGAAAATGTCAACCTGCCAGTGCCACTACTGACAAGGTTTGACCTGATATTTATAGTCAGAGATAGTCCAGACAAGGAAAAGGACAACCTTGTAGCAAGCCACATCTTGGAAATACACCGCGATACGGAAAAAGCGGCTAGGCCTGCAATTGATATCGACCTTTTCAGCAAGTATCTGTCATATGCAAAGCAGATCGAGCCAGCACTAACGCCCGAAGCAATAGACATTGTTCGCAGTTATTATATGGATATGAGAAGGATCGAGTCCGAAGGGATGATAACAGTGACTCCAAGGCAGCTTGAAGGACTGATTAGGCTTGCGTCTGCTCGTGCGAGGTTACTATTGAAGGATGTGGTGGACGCAGAGGATGCCCGGCGTGCGATCTACCTTGTAGACCAGATGATGAGGACTGCTGGAGTCGACGTCAACACAGGAAAGACAGACCTTGGTGTGCTGTATGGGAAGCCTCAAAGCGTAGTTTCAAAGGAAAAAACCTTTATGGAACTGTTCAGAGGACTTACCGGCGCTGAGAACAATGATGTGGAAGACAAGGCGCTTGTAGACGAGCTGGTGAAGACCGGCAAGTTCTCTGACGAAGAAGCAAGGAAATACGTCCAAAAGTTTAATCGGGAAGGCCAGATATTTGAAAGACGGCCTGGATTTTGGGCTAAGGCGTAAATGCATTTTTAAAATAGCCGGCTTGATTATAGTTCTAAAATGCCAGCGGCTTTAACCGACGGTTCAATCAAAACACTTCTTTCGCATCTTGGCTATTCCTCTCTATATCCGCCTCAGGAGATGGCATTGAAGCGCGGCATATTGGAAGGAAAGAGTCTGCTCATGACTACTCCAACTGCCAGTGGCAAGACACTTATCGCAATGATGGCCATTCACAAGGCGCTTGAAAAGAATAGAAAAGCAGTATATCTGACACCGCTTCGCGCCCTGGCGAGTGAAAAGTATGACGACATAAAGGTCCTTGAGAATCTTGATTTTGGCAGAAAGATCAAGGTGATGGCCGCAACTGGCGACTATGACTCGTCGGGAAAAGAGCTGGCGGCGGCAGACGTCATAGTTCTTACAAATGAAAAGATGGATACGCTTTTCCGCCATAATGCAGAGTGGCTAGATGACATAGGACTCTTTGTATCTGAT
>JBJMEE010000167.1:0-6876 GCA_045809585.1 Nitrososphaera sp.
TGAAGTGTTGCACATTTTTATTGCTGTCGCTGATAATACTATAGCGCTAGGAAGAGTATATTCAACTATCGGAATGAGTAATGAATTCAAGACAAATACACTGTATCTTGTGTTCTTCTAATGCCTCCTTTTGGCAATCAATATCACAGGAATATTTTTCGATATACCACAATCGGAGTATTCAAAATAAAAAATTACTAATAAAATAGTGCGGGGGGTGGGATTCGAACCCACGAACCCCTAAGGGATGAGGTGTCCCAGTCTACTACAACGTCTGAGCATCGCGTCATCATCAGAATATATAGATGATGATCTCACGCCGTTGACCGGGCTTGGCGACCCCCGCCTACGTTTTTTGTTTGTTGTGCTATTTCTGCCTCACTAGAATAATATTGTTGTTCTTATTCGATGTTGATTGGCACGCCACCGCCGCTCTTGCTCTTGAGCTTAAAGGATACTTCTAGTATCCCATTCTTGTAAGAGGACTTGGCTGAAGTCGAGTCAACTGTTTCCGGCAGCTCAACTCTTTTGTGATAACGAGGCTGTCCAGTGACCGATTCAATAGTAAGGGAGTTTTCGTCTGCCCTCAGGCGCAAATCTTCTTTGTTGACGCCTGGCACTTCAGCAACAACGCGTAGCTCATCTGGCGATTTAATGATGTCCACTAAGGGTTCGCGCTCTTCCTTGACCGTAAGGTTGCCCCCAAGAATGTTTGGAAAAGCATCAATGTTGCCAAACTTGCGCACGACCGGCTTGCCGTCAGGACCGACTTTGACAGAATATCCATATACAATAGGCCCCATCTCGCGGACGACAGATCCGTCATCCATCTTCCGTTCCTTTACCAAATTCTTTGGAACCTGTTGCTCGACATTCCTGAAAGCCTCTTGCATCATCTTTTCAACATCTCGCATCATCTCATCGACGTCTGGGAACCAAGATCCAAAACGCCTTCTCCTGCCAAACCATTCGTCAAACGGTGATGACATATATCTAGAAACATAGAGGAGGAATTGCTATTTTAAACTATTTGTTTCACTTTTGGTTATTATCTAATTCTTTGTGGAGGTCTTTGAGAAGGGCCTTCTGTCTGTCTGTAAGATTGGTTGGAACTTTGACATTTATCCTCACGTGAAGATCAGCTCTGCCAGGACTGCCATAGCGGGGCAATCCTTTACCCTTTATCTGCAAGATGGCATTTGCCGGAGTACCCTGCGAAATCTTCAGTTTCTCTGACCCCTCAAGCGTTGGCACACGAATGTCGGTGCCAAGCGCAAGGTCGGTAAACTTGACATCTAGGTTGTAAAGCAAATGCCCATCTGCAAGTCTTTCAAACTGGGGATGTGGTTTGATATGGAGCCTGACTACAAGATCTCCGGATATGCCTGCCTCTGACATTTCACCTTCTCCACGTAGCTGAAATGCCATACCATCTTCAACGCCGGGTGGGATTTCTAGTTTGATTTTTTTAACTTGTTTTGCCCTGCCGCTTCCCTTGCAGTTGGCGCATGGCCTATCAATTATCTGACCCTGGCCTTGGCATGTCCTGCAAGGCTCCATTGTGACAATTGTTGAAAACCTGTTTTGACTATAGACGCGCTTTGTCTGACCCTGCCCGTCACATACCGTACACTTGCGCAGTTTGGTTCCAGGCGCAGCCCCACTGCCGCCACACTCTTTGCATCTATCAAAACGCGGTACCTCTACTTCTTCCTTTTTGCCCCGGAGTACATCTTCAACTGAGAGCTCCATATCGTAGATGATGTCTCGGCCCCTACGCCTGCTGCTGCCACCCCCGCCAAAGCCGAAGCTGAAGAGATCGTCGCCGCCAAAAAAGCCTCCTCCTCGGCGGCCAAATATCTGATCAAATATGTCGCGAATACCTCCAAAGCCTGAGTCGCGGAATATCTCTTCAAAGTTGGCTTCCGATCCCCTGAATGCTTCATCGGCACCTACATGGCCATAGGTGTCGTAGCGCTTACGCTTTTCGTCGTCAGAGAGCACGGCATACGCTTCAGATAACTCTTTGAACTTTTCTTCTGCGCTTGGCTCCTTGTTCCTATCAGGATGATACTGCAATGCAAGCTTGCGGTATGTATTCTTGATCTCTTCCTTGCTTGCGTTCTTTTGAACGCCGAGAACCTCATAATAATCCCGTTTGCTACTCAATGCAGATCTTCATCCTCTCTTATTTCAGACAAGTGTCTTCCAAATATTGTTATGGCGAGGGGTTTGGCCCAGCCGCGCTTCCTGTTGGTTCAGCCGCGCTTCCTGTTGGTCCGCCACCACCAGCAAAGTCAGACCCTGCTGCACCGGCCTGTGCTGATGAGGCACCTGCGGTCTGGTATGCCTGCGTGCTTATTTCTCCCAAGACGTTCTTCAACTCCTGTGTCTTAGCCTTGATGTTTTCCGTGTTATTGCTTGAAATGGCATCGCGGATTTCCTGTGTTGCTTTATTCACTTTTTCTACTTGATCCGGACTAACCTTGTCCTTTAGATCTTGCTTAACAAGCTTTTCAGCCGCATAAATGAGGTTGTCTGCTTCGTTCTTTATCTCTGCCTCCTCCTTTTTCCTCTTGTCGGCATCAGCGAACTGCTCTGAATCCCTCTTTAGTCTTTCAATCTCATCCTTCGATAGCTTGTTGTTTGCAGTTATGGTGATCTTTGCTTCCTTTTGAGTAGCCAAGTCTTTTGCAGTGACATTCAATATCCCGTTTGCGTCGATATCAAATGCAACTTCAATTTGAGGCACGCCTCTTGGAGCTGGAGGAATGCCAGATAGGTTAAACATACCAAGTGAAACACCGTCAGCCGCCATTGGGCGCTCACCCTGCACAATATGTATTGTTACCGCAGTCTGGTAATCTGCAGCGGTAGTGAATACCTTGCTTTTCTTTGTCGGAATTGTAGTGTTGCGCTCGATCAGGGGCTCCTTTAATCCGCCCAGTACTTCCACTCCCAACGTAAGCGGTGTTACGTCCACAAGAAGGATATCGGTTGAAACGTCCCCTGCTATGACTGCGCCTTGGATTGCAGCACCCATAGCCACGGCCTCCATTGGGTCAATCCCACGTTCAGGCTCTTTGCCCATAACTGACTCCACGAACTGCCTCACCATGGGCATCCTTGTAGGGCCACCAATTAGGATGATCTTGTCAACGTCTGCAGGCGTCATCTTAGCGTCCTGCAATGCCTGAGTCATAGGCTGTCTGCAGCGCTCAATAATCGGGCGGAGAAGCTCCTCAAGCTTTGCCCTTGTCAGCTGTAGTATTAGGTTCTTTGGTCCTGAAGATTGGTCATATGCTAGGAAGGGCAGGTTGACTTCTGTGGTAACAACGTTTGACAGCTCTATCTTGGCCTTTTCTGCAGCCTCTCTTATCCTCATCATTGCAGCCTTGTCGCTTTTAACATCAAGCCCAGATTGTTTGCGGAACTCCTGTACGATGTATTCGACAAGCGCATTATCCATGTCGGTGCCGCCAAGCTGGGTGTCACCTGAGGTAGATCTGACTTGGAACACCCCGCCTCCCATCTCCATTATTGTGACGTCAAGTGTTCCTCCGCCAAGATCAAAGACCATTATCTTGAGGTCCTTGTTTGCCTTGTCAAGGCCATAGGCAAGAGATGCAGCCGTAGGTTCGTTAATAATCCTTACTACTTGAAGACCTGCAATTTCTCCAGCGTCCTTGGTGGCTTGGCGCTGATTATCATTAAAATAAGCCGGCACAGTAATGACTGCCTTGTCGACTGTTTCACCCAGGAACGCTTCTGAGTCCCTCTTGATCTTTTGCAGAATAAACGACGATATCTGCTGCGGAGTATACTCTTTGCCGTATACCCTGAATTTAAAATCTGTTCCCATTTTTCGTTTTGCCGCAATGACGGTTCCTTCGGGGTTTGAAATCATCTGACGGCGAGCAGGCTCGCCGACAATGAGTTGCCCGTCTTTGGTAAATGCCACCACTGACGGGAATGCCTTACCACCTACAGAAGTGCCTTCTGCTGCCTGAATTATCGTTGGCTTGCCGCCTATCATGGCTGAAGCAGCCGAGTTGCTGGTTCCAAGATCAATACCTATTATTTTCCCCATATTATCAGCCTCTTTCTTCTCCTCCTTGAATATCTATCTCTCTAGTATCATTAACGCTATTTTTAATTATCTTCTTTGAAATTTCAACAAGACTTGGTCTTAATACCCTGCCTTTGAGCATATAGCCCTTTCTTATCTCGGCAGTCACCGTATTCTCTGCCAAGTCATCTCGTGCAGAATACGCTATTGCATCATGCACGTTTGGGTCAAAAGGCGTGCCGATTGCCTCTATCTCCCTTACTCCCTCCGAAGCAAGGAGCGAATCGATATTCTTCAGTATTCCTTCCAGTCCTTCAATGACTACTATCTGCTCTGACTTGCTCTGTCTAGCTACTGAGAGCGCTCGGACGTAGTCGTCACGTATATTGAGAAATTTGAGCAACAATTCTGCCTTGATCGATTCAGCCTTTGAGGCAACCTGCTTTTCCATCTGCTTGCGGTAGTTGTCGAAGTCTGCCATCAGGTACTTCATCTTGTTGAGGCTGCTCTCAGAGGATTCCTTTGCCTTTTTCAGCTCGCCCCTGACTGACTCAAGCTCAGCTCTCAGTGTCACAACATCTTCTTCCTCAACCGGTTTGTCGTCTTGCTGCTCGGCCATGATATTGCCTCTTTCATCATTTTCGACCAAAGTAAATCATCACCTTCTGCTCCCAAAAATGGAGCTCATGTAATAATTAGATATCGCTCGCAAGAAATATAGCCAGTCATTGCCAATGTTCTGATGCATATGAACTCAGATGACGAACTTGAGGCGATAAAGAATAAGAAGCTGGCCGAACTTCAAAAGGAGGCCGATACCAAAGCAATGATGTCATCCATTACCGAGCCACTAGTGCTCACGGATTCTAACTTTGCAAGCGAGGTTACAAAATATCCTATCATGCTTGTGGATTTTTGGGCGCCATGGTGTGGCCCATGTAGGATGGTCTCACCAATAGTTGAACAATTATCTCGAGAATACTCTGGCAGAGTGGCATTTGGCAAGGTCAACGTAGACGAGAATCAAAGAATATCGACATCATTTGGCATACAGAGCATTCCCACTCTGATGATATTCAAGGGGAGCAAGGCAGTCGACGTAATGGTAGGCGCTATGCCAAAGGCACAGATTGAGATGAAGCTAAAACAACAACTGCTGTCAAACAACGATTCAATTTACAGATAGTTAGTGGAAAAAGAAAAAAGGTTGCACTTAGTTTATTCCTAAGTGCGGGAATGAAGCAACGCTTATTCCTAACTCGCCTTGTAGCTTTCTGATCTTGGTTGCATATTCGCTCATCTTAGCGTTGTCGCCTTGTACTTTGGCGATCCTATATCCCTTCCATGCCTTCCTAAGTGCGCCCCAACTTTGACCCGGCGTAAAGTTGCTTTTTGGTACTACTGTTTCACGGACCGACATTATTGCTGTCATGCCGAGATAGATTCCTTGTTTGTACTTAGCACAGTTAGTCAACTTTCTCAGGTTTTGTAGTGAAAACAGTTGTGGCATCGAGCCAGCTGCGAGATAGGATGTTCAAATTTTGGTATTTGAGATTGGTATCTCTTGATAAAGAATTTGCAGCTCCATCCTTCCGTATATACGCAGCGTCAAATCTCATTATAGCTCTATAAAATCGCATTCCTTGTTTACTGTGTCAAATATCGCGGCAGTTGCTTTGTAACCAAAAAACCAACCGTTAGCAGTTCCGGGATTAATAACGATTGTTTTTCCAACAACCCTGTTATCTACCTTGTGAGTATGGCCATAAACCACAACATTGTATTTGCCTGATTGAATCAGAGCTTCCCGTTTTCTAAAATCAGTTCCATGATAGACACCAATTAGCAGGTTATCCTCTTCAATCTCACCTAGCTCACCTCTAAGCTCGCCTCCTATTTTTTCAAAAGCATTGTGAAGTCCTTTCTTGTCCACATCATTATTTCCCAATACGCCAATCAATTTTAGTCCTGAAAAAGCTTCTACCGCTTCGGCAGTAGTTATGTCGCCAGCATGAATTACATAATCCATTCTTTTCTCACTAAATACCCTGACAGCAGTTTCTATGGTCTTGAAATTGTCGTGGGTATCTGAAATTAGGCCAATCTTCACTTTGTTTCTAGTCCTAGAAGAATAAACTATACATAATATAAAATTAAGAATCATCACAAAGGAAAGAATCAGATTGCAATAACAATAGACAAATCCGCCTCAGTTGATTTCCAAAGCTGCTAGATTTAGTTCTATGTCTTTGCTAGCCCCTTTTACTCTATGTTGAATGTCTCTATAATCTATGTAGTCCATGATTAGTTGATACAAAATGCCTCATGATATCCCAAAAGATGAAATTGAAAAGCTCAGAGAATCACAGGATCCAGAAGGCAGCAAAAAAAAGACGACAGAAAAGAGTGAAAGAATGACTAAAGCTAATGCTCTTGATCTAACAAAAGCTGATAGTCATTCAACTGGGATAATCGATATAGTAGATAATCCTGACGTGGCAGTATGGTCGAAGGGAATAATGAAGAAGACCAGTACACCCGCTGATAAAGTCCAAGAACCCCATCACATTAAATCGATGACTGCCCATATTGAATACAGAGAATGGGAGGAAAAACAAAGTCATTTGCAGCAGCAGACAGTGGATCCAGCCAACAAAGAAGATGTCGCCAAAGCGATAGACCTGGAAACTTCTCTGACTGATAAATCAACAGGCTTTGTTCCAAGAAGCAAAAAAGCAACATCCTCAGAAGGGTAAAAACCACAGTAGAATTATCGGATTACAAGACGGACATGCATATATGCACTT
>JBJMEE010000168.1:0-3887 GCA_045809585.1 Nitrososphaera sp.
TGTGCAACAACTACAGTACTTTTTCGAAACCGTATGCGACAAAGTAATGCCAGCTAAACAAAGGATACAGGAAATTGAAGATGTAGTCGAATTGACAAGAACCCAACTAATAGAAGGCCCAAATGAAGTTTTCTTAGAATCAAAAAAAGCCATTAAAGAAGCGGCTTGGTTCTCGCCCTGTATTACTGTGATGCTATGAAGTTAATGCGAAGCTATTATGACACCGATGTACAGCCGCTGCCGCTAGGATCAGAAAGAATGATAACGATAATGGTCCTGAGAATAATAAAGGATTTCGTTGGATGATTGATTTTGAAAAAGAAGATATGGATACAGTACAACATTTTCTCAATTTGGGCATAAAAATGCGCCAAGCGGGAAATATCATTCCAATGACCTTTGCAGTCACTGATAATGAATTTATTGAGTTAATGCAAGAGGTGAAAATACACGGATGAATTAATAAGCCATTGGCAACAAATGATCCTAATTACATTACACATTATAATGTATTATTTGAGGAGTTGTGGAATAAAGGATATGACTCGCTTTAGAAGACTGATAGACCTCCCTCAATTTTTAATGAGCTTTTGTTATGTCTATCAGCAAATAACTTTCTATAGATGCAACATTTGTCCATATATAGCAACCTGATAGCATAGAAAGGAGGAGTACTCCTTACTATGCTCAGACTACAGGGACTCGGCAGTCCGGTTAGTCTCTTCATTTTGTCTACCACTTCTGGCAGATAATAGGGGGACTGTTACGTCGTCATCATCCCTTTGCAGCCTTACCATATCAATAGCGAGCAGCTACAAAACCCTATCTGTAGAATAGCAAGTATATACAGATCTAGCGGTTGCATGCCCAGCTTACATTTCCGCTGAAAGCCAATGCTCCCGAACCTAAACAGAGTCGCCGTGATAATCTAGCATTCAATATTAAATATCAAGGAGAGAACATACCTCTTCGTCACCAAGATACCTCCCTTGGTACTCTCTATTTCTGATGCACTCAAATTTTCATTTTTTTTCCTTTATTTTCTTGTGCTTTTTTTCTTTTTTTGCTGTCTTAGATCTGCTCCGATTAATACTACCACTGCTCTTGAGCACTTTCATTACCTTGCCGCGGATATTATCCATGTTGGCCTTGGACATCGCAGATATGCAGAGGATCCCGTCTCCATGGGGAAAGGTCATGAGTGTAACTTTTTCATGTTCAGTTAGGCTATAGCGGACCATTCCAAGTCTGTCATTGTACGACTGGAGCATTGTGAGATTCGAAAGCGATTGAATGTACATCTGCTGCTCGTCAGTGCCACTCAGCAAGGGTTCGACCCCCTGCTTGAATCCGCCTTCAATGACTTCGCCCCTATTATTGACGATGCCTACAAAGCGTATGCTTCGGTCAAGCTTGATAATCCTGTTGCAGAGACTCAGCTCTTGCATGCATAGTTATTATTCTCAGGAATATAAATCGCTTGTAGGTCAACGTTATTATAATTATTAGAATTATTATTATTATTCTAATACTTGCTCTAACTTCATCTCCACAAGACGCGTTTCCATAGAATGGCCTTTCCTAATGTGCATGAAAAAATGCAGTCGTAAAAGTACATTTATGTTAGCATCTGTAAAATACTTAGTCGAGTATCTGGCAAGAACTATCTTGCAGTCAGAGCAGTAAATTTCCTTAAACATCAAGGTGGTAATATTAGATGTGTTATCTATATATGCATTGGATTTATGGGTGGCTTTGACTGTCATCATTGTTGATGCTATTGTTGGTAAAGCGTATCGTCGCTGCCTTGTAGTATATTACTTCGCCTCTCCTCTCTATTACTGCCACGACTGCCTCCTTGCCCATCTTTTGTATTTGACCGACAGTAGATGCAAACTCTTTGGCTGTAGTATTGGTTCCCTCTTTTATGCCAAAGACGACGTACTTAGCAGGCTTCTTCTCATACTCACCACGTTCATAGACGCGAAAGTCGTTGCCAAAACCGAATCCCTCCTTTGCAACATAGCCCCTGCTTCGCAGGTCGCGATAAACAAGAAATTCGCTCATGATGTTCCTGTTGTGTTTTTGTAATAGCTCAAAGAGTGACTTGAACCCAGTCTCAGGTTTATTTTTGAGCTTTAGGCGCTTTGTGTGAAACAGGTATAATGCTTCGTATGGCTTGAGAATGTATTCATCATCTTCTTTCTCTCCAAAACCCTTGGTACGCAATTCATCTTGGATGCGAGTCTCGACAATCACTATCTTTCCATTTCCTGTGATGTGAGCCTCTATTATTGAGGGTTGCACTTCTGCTCCTGATATAGTTGATGATAATGATGTTGTTGTTGACACTCCTTCATTTGACATATCTGAGAACGGTCGTGAGCTGATCTCAGGGGGCGAAGAGGACATCAATGCTATCAGGTAGAGGTGATTAATTAACTAAACTAGGGGCTAAATCCCGGGTTATTATTAAGATGACATAACGATTAAATCAGAGCAAACATCATAGCTGATATCTAGTCAAGATTTGGTGCATTGAGATATGAAAGGTGTTAACTATCGAGAAACACGTGGTATGCCGTATGTAAGGCGAGAATACATTGCTGGCAAGCCGCAGATGAAAATAGCACGGTTTTCATCTGGTCTAGCTGGAGACAATTATGATTACAAGATCGAACTTATAGCAACAGAAAAGCTCCAGATACGCCACAACGCCCTCGAAGCTGCAAGGCTTGCAGCAAACAAGAGGATGGCACAAGCAGGTGAGACGAGCTTCTTTTCCATGTTGCGCGTGTATCCTCATGTTCTCCTCAGAGAAAATAAAATGATTGCAACTGCTGGAGCAGACAGACTCCAAGAGGGGATGAGGAGGGCTTTTGGTAAGTCAACCGGTCTTGCAGCCCGGATCAGACCGGGTCAAGTCATCTTTGAAGCTTATATCGCTGCTTCAAATCTGGAACTTGCACAGGATGGGTTTAAGATGGCAGCAAGTAAGATCGGCAGGCCGACAAGCACGAGGATAACGCCGCTAAAGGAACAGGCAATGACAACAGCTGAAGATTAGATCACCTCAAGTCTTGTCAGGCAAGGTCCTTATGGTTTCTGAATTGCACACACTTATCTTATTATCTATGCTCTTGCAGATAAGCGCAGTAATATTGTCTGCTTCCATACTTATAGCCCTGCCTGCTAATGAAGCAGGATTTGCTTGCTCTGCTTTGATCTTTACATGATCCGTTCCTTCGAACAACTGGGGCTCCATCCAGAACCCGCCTGCATAAATTGCCCATCGATCAGTAGAAATGAGATTATCTGGTCTGGGTTGAAGGAATCTAGAATTTCATAATCTCTTTTCTCAAGTTCTTGTAATGGCTCAAAGTTCCTGTCAGCAGTCTCGCGTCCGACAAGCTCTATATGATCGCTTGTGTATTTTGCATTCGCAAAGTTGACAGTTGGAATGTTTAGGTATTGTTCGTCGTGGACCGCACTTGCAGTCTCTATATGATCTTGCAAGCTTTCAAAGCTGTAAAGTGCCCTTACGACAGCCCAACGCTCATTTGCGCAAGAGGGGCAAAAACCAGCACCCATGAAGAATACCAGCGTTTTGCCGCTTGGTAGCTTGAGAGGCTGGTCAGAAACTTGCATAAACTTGCCAAGAACCTTTCATGGAATGAAGGTGCTGCTCGGGCCGCTTTTAGTACTCACAACAAGAAAACGTTCTGCTGTTTATTTATTAATGTTCGGAATGAGCATTATACCGGGGACACTCAAGTTCGTGTCCACTCGCGGCAAGTCGGCACGAAGAGGTCTAGCCGCATAATTGAAAGGACCTACAAATGATTGACTTGCAACTGCTCCCTTGCCCGCACACGAAGTCTATTGGA
>JBJMEE010000169.1:0-10379 GCA_045809585.1 Nitrososphaera sp.
TCGTTGAAGAAGATGGCACCAAAAAGAACCCGATAATTCTGCACAACTCACCTTCCGGTGCAGTCGAGCGGATAATTTATGCGCTATTGGAAAAATCGGCCAAGATGTCCAAAGAAGGTGGCATTGCCTCACTACCGCTCTGGCTGTCACATACGCAGGTTCGTGTAATACCCGTCAGCCAAGAGCACATTGTACACTGCGAAAAGGTACTGGCAGAGCTAACTGAAAACCAGATAAGGGCTGACATCGATGACCGCGATGAAACAGTAGGCAAAAAGATACGTGAATCTGAAACCGAATGGGTGCGCTACACTATAGTCATTGGCGACAAAGAGATCAACTCTGACAAGCTGATTATACGCGACAGAGACGAGGGCAAACAGCGTGAGATTACTCTACATCAGCTAATAAATGAAGTCAAGGAACAAACAAGGGGCAAGCCCTACCTTCAGCTGAATCTTCCGCTGCACCTATCGGCTAGGCCTCAGATTATGGTCTAGCGTATTTTCGCGATAATATTCTGTATAATGTCTGAGTAGCCAGTGTGCCTTCACGGTAGTCTCCATTTTTCAAGGCAACCTCTACCATGTCCACTCCAATCAGACAAGCTGATAGATTTATCGCCTTGACCAATTTTAATACCTGAAATGGATCGAGGCCAAATGGTTCCGGTGTGCCAGTACAGGGTACATATGACAGATCGTAGGCGTCAATGTCAAATGAAATGTAGATCTTTTTACCTGCAGTCGCCTTTTGCAAATGCCTTTCAACAGTGTCAATATCATTGTGCACCTGCCATGCATCAAAGGTTGTAACACCGTTTTTGCTAGCGGTTTCGTTTTCTTCTTTGTCTGTCTGTCGGATACCTATCTGGATCAGGTTTTCGCCAGGGATATATTTGAGCAAATGATAGAAGGGAGTGGTGTGGCAGATCTTCAAGCTTTCATAGTTGGCCTTCATGTCGCGGTGAGCATCAAAATGTATCACTATTGGTTCTTCTTCAGCAAGTGCCTTTAATTGATAGTATGATAGCGTATGCTCGCCGCCGAGCATTACTGGGATCTTGCTATCTTTGCGAAGTGAAGCAACCACCTTTGAGATTGTTAAATCAAGATGGTCAAGCATGTTGATGATGCTCTTTGTCTTGGGCAGCTTTAGGTCGCCAAGATCAAATATGCCGACAAGGTCATGAATGTTGGTCTTTTCATCCAGCATGAATGTCTCACTCTGGAGAGCAGACGTTCGCCTTATTGCTTCCGGTCCCCTCGATGTCCCTTTGCCAAAGCTGGTGGTTATCTCAAGAGGTACGCCATAAATAACTACATTTGATTCCCTGAATGAAATTCTGACCGGTATGTCTGCAAAACTATAACCTGCCTTTGTACTTTCCGGCACTATAAAGAGCGAAAGTATGTCCAACTCACACAATTCTTCAAAACCGGCTGATAATAAATTATGATGCGGGTTTACTCCAGAATAGCTCGTCAAGACTCTGCTGTCGTGGCTTACCTAGGACCGATCTGAAGTCAAAGTTCAAGGCAGATATGACTTGCTCAACTGTCGACTCCATTGTTTCAAGATATTTTTCGGTGTCAATTTCTTCCGGATTGGAAAGCTCAACTGGCCTCACGCCTTCTCCTGCATTTATTTTCACATAAGAAATGATGTCACCGGCTCGAACCTCGCGTTTGTTTGCGTCCACAAGCATCTTGGCAGCCTTGATGTGTTGTGGTAGGCCTTTGTAGATATCACTGCTGTTACCGTCCACCGTTTTGGAGCCTGTCTTCTTACCATACGTACTCAATGATTTATTGATGGTGACATTGAAGCTTAGTTCTTCAAGTGGAATCTTGTGTGCCTCCAAGTTCTTGGCATTTTCTTGGATAATGTTCTTAATTTTTTCTTTAGCAGATTCAAAATCTTTCTCCGAGCTGATCTTCCCAAGTATTTCTAGGATATCGTAGAATGCCTTCCTGATGAATGGCGGAGTATGTGACTTTTTGCCTGTAAGCCCTTTTACATCAACCGTTCCATCAGATAGGACTCCGAGGTAGTTCTTTTTGAGGTCGCTGAATACGACGTAGCGATACTGCTTATCTATTTCAAGGTCTACGCCCAGCGTCTCTCTAGCCCACTGCACCAGTTGCTCTATATGTTTTTGGTCTGGATTGCTGAGGAAAATGCTGTCAGTGTCACCATAAACAACCCTAATGCCAATCTCTTTGCATTTGCTGATGGTTCTGTTGATGGTTGTCCTGCCGAGCGCAGCAGTAGCATCTGCCACTGGCAGACAGTAGAGAGGGAATATTGCTGCGCCCATGACGCCATAACTAGCATTGAGAATGACCTTGATAGCCTGGCTTACCACGTTATACAGCTTGCGCTCTTCTGGGGGAAGTGTCTTGTCCTTTGATAGGTGTTTGTAATAGTTGACCCTCAGGTCACGAAGCGATCCTATGAGAAACGAAGTCAAACCTTTCCTGCGCCTGCAGACCCAGTGGGTTGTACCTTCCACCTTGTTTTCTCTACAGTCTTCATGAGAGCAATTGATAGTTTCGTACGATAGATTATGCACTTTGATAATGCTAGGATAGAGGCTTGCAAAGTCAAGGACAATGACGTTAAAATGTATACCTGGTACAGGCTCGACGACTTCGCCACCACGGTATTTTTTTTCCTTAATGATAGCTGTAGTCGACGAAGTACCTTTTTTTTCTAGCTCACTCCTGCTGGGTATTAGCTCGTTTCGCTGGCGATGCTCGTAGTACAAGATGCCCCTGATCCATTGATTGACGCCAAAGCGGGCGATATCATCTACTGACAGCCGGCCAATTCTTGCAATGACAACGAGCAGTTTCATTAGCAGATTGTCATTAAAGCTGGTCAGCCTATATGTGAGGTCGGCGTCCTTGAGGCAATATTCCGCTAATCTCTGAATGGGCAAGTCGCTTATGTCCCCCTCAAACTCTATTTTTGAGTCGCTCAACAATGCTTCGCTAATCGCATTCAGGGTATGGTCGGTGTAGGCACGGCTGAAAGCATAGATCTGGATAGACCTGTTGTCAAATGTCCTGTAGAGGTCTATGTGGATTCCATGCCTGACTCCGACCGGCTCCGCCTGCATCCCATGTTTGATAAATGACTCTTTTTTGACCATTATGGGCACCTTGTCCTTTGGGACTGCAATGCCTTTAGGATCAATGCGGGAATCCTGCGAACGTGCATAGAGATAAGGTAGGTCAAAGTCATCACCATTGAACGTGATTATGATCGGATACTCATTGATTATCGAGAATGCCTTTTCTAGCAACTCTTTTTCAGTTGCGCAGGGTTCTGCTTCAGGAATTAGCGGTGCGCCGTCGCTTGATATGTTATTTGCAAGCACGAGCACTTTCTTGAAACCGTCACTTCCAACAAATCCAACAGCTGTTATACGCCTGTCATGGTCGCGGGGATTTGGCATTCTTCCCTCTTCACTCTCAACCTCGATGTCGACAGCTACTCGCTTCAGCTCCGGTATTGGCTGATTGAGTAATTTGGCCCAGTTTGTGATATATTGTCTATATTCCTTGCCTGCCTCACCTGTTTCTCTTATCTTGTCCCATAGTAAGCTTCTGAGTGCAAAATGCACCTTCTCCGAAATAGGATACTCAAATGGTATTATCTGCTCATTTTTTCTAACGTAATATGAGCCCGGTATTAGCGCGCGATCATATAGGTAGTTCTCATGATATTTGATATCGGCTTCCCATGACGTCACTTTTTCACGGAAGCTATGGTCGGTGCCTCCTATTGAGAGCGGGTCAGGTGCAATGACTTTGAGGACTTCAATTTCCTTGTCAAGAATGATATCTTGTTTTTTGACGTGTTTGAGTGTGAATTTGGCCTCTTTTTGCGCGACCTGTTCAGCTTGTTCTGCAAACTCCATCTTTGTATAGCAGTAGGGTTTGTGGTCTGTCCGATCCCGCCATTGGTAAATAATTTTGTCTTGCGGATCGTAAAACTTCAGGTAAACTTTCTTCTCTTCGCCAGAGTAAACGGCGGACAGCAACAGCATTGGTTTGCTATCTTTGGGCAACTCCGGCAGGCTGTCAAGTCCTTTTCTTCGATCTGATACAAATTCCTGCTGCTGAGCCAAGATACACCCCTGTCTGTTCATAGATCGATATTAAACGTTTTATCTAACAGATGGATTCATGCCTCACATGGACTGCAAGGTCGCAATAATTGGTGGTGGTGTGCTTGGAACGTCAATTGCATACTTTCTATCGGCTCACGCCAAAAGTCCTGAATCAATAGCGCTACTAGAGCAGGAAAAGAACATTGCGCAGCATAGCAGCAGCAGGAATACTGGCAAGGTGCACGCGCCATTTCTCTACGACCCTACAAGAAAGAAGACTTTTGCCAAGGCTGCAGCGCTTGGCTACGAGATGTGGCAAAAGTATTCCAGTCACAAGAGAATGCCGTTTAAGCATGATGGCGTCCTTGAAGTTGCACTCAATGATGAGGGGATCGACCGGCTCTATAAGTACATGGAGTGGGGGTTGGCAAACGGCCTCGCAAAAAATGAACTGCAATTGCTTGACGAAAATGAAGTGGCAAGAATGGAGCCAAACGTGCGGTGTGCCTCTGCAATCTATTGTTCCAAAGATGCATCGGTTAACTACGGCGCATTTACGATTAGACTTTTAGAAGATATTCGGTGGTTCGGCAGCAAGCTGCTCTTGGGACACAAGGTTGAGCGAATATCCTCATACAGACAAGGGACTTATTCTATGACCACGAACCAAGGCAAAGAGGTTCGAGCAGAGTATCTTGTGAACGTAGCCGGCGGCAACTCGATGGACGTTGCCCAGATGATGGGTATTGCGCAGGGTTACACCGACATGCATTTTAGAGGGGAGTACTGGCAAGCGCCACCACAATACCATAACCTGACAAAGCTGTCGATCTATTCGGTCCCGAAGCATCCTGAATACCCATTTCTCGATCCACATTGGATTGTGCGAGCGGATGACACGTGTGAGGTAGGACCAAACGCCATGCCTGTGTTTGGCCCATATGCCTACGGTTGGCGTAGGAACTTGGCCGATATGCTGCCAAAAATATTGGAGTCCTCCCAGACAGGCGCGCGGAAGATTTTTTTTGATAGGCAGTTTCTGTCACTCGTAAGCACTGAGTTGAAGAGCTCTTTGTCCAAGACAATGATGATAAACAGAGTGCGTGAATTTTTGCCGCAGCTCAGACCATCTGCTTTTACCCAGCGCGGGACTGCCGGCATAAGATCATCAGTCATTGACAAGACCGGCAGATTCATACCCGACACGCTTATACTCGAGCGTGATTCTTCGCTTCACGTGCTCAACTACAATTCGCCAGGAGCAACAGGTGCACTCCCTATGGGAGCCAACATCGCAAATAAGATAATAAGAGCGGGTATATTGCAAACAAGCGACAAGCCAAGATCGCTGTGGGATGCATCTGTAATTGCCGATAGGATGAAAGCATGATCAATTTTTTAAGTTACTGCCCGTCACGATATGATATAACTTGCTCAAGGAAGTTTTTCTTGGCGCTCTAAGAGACAAAGAGGTCAAGATATCAAAGGTAAGAGATTCAAATTTTCACAAAATTCTGGCAGAGGCGTCATCGCGCTGGATTTCATACGAGTCTATGCCGGAATTATGCGAATCTGCCGGCATTGACAGCAGCTGGAACAGGCGCGCATTTCAGGGTCTTCAACTTTACGTCATAGATGCAGTGGCAGTCACTAGCACCAACAGGATCTTATCTATAGAGTGGGAACAAGACATAGTCGGCTCTGCAAGAAGTGAGCTTCTAGAATCAACGGCGATGTTAATGGAGGCATCAGTTGCTCAAAAGGCTGCAGGCAGGGCTGATATTATCTGCGTTGACGGCTCACTTGTCTCCCGTTTGACGAAAAGCAGGCCTGAAGCAGCGTCTGAAATGGTGAAGAAATGTATCAACTGTATTTTTATCTCAAAGACCTCTGAGAGCAGGCTGCAGTTCAGCCAGATGGGGTCAAAGGCTGGCGACATTTACTACTATGGACACACCTGCAAGGATGCTGGATTTAGTATTCCTGTTGAAACGCGGTTCTGCTATGCACCGCTGTTTGAAGTCTATGCACGGCTGCGCAACCATACTCCTGTTATACGGCTTGAAATCATGAGCAGCGCAAGTGAGCAGGAAGTAAAATCGATCTTGAATAAGCTGCGGTACCACAGTGTAGCCGGCTATCCGTACTGCCTGAAGCTCGCACACAACACCTGCAAGATAAGCAATGAAGATATAGACAGACTCGCAAGCATATTTGGCTTGCAGAATGAGCAAGGGGCAAGGGATGCTCTAAATGGGTGAGGAACTGGGCATCCTGATAGGTGTCACAAAGCCAGATCAAGTGACATTTGAATCAAAAAGGCCTGTCAGCATCGGCGAATATGTTATTCTCAGATATAAGAGGGACAATGTGCTTGGGCTCGTTGAAAGGTCGTCCATTAGCAGCGATGCTTTAGGTAGCAGCATTCGCAACTACGAAGAGGCGTTTGAGAGCAAACAGGTTGCCGCCGAGAACCGTCGAGATAAAAGTTACAAGGGGCACGTGCGCATTCTTGGCTATGTGACTGAATTGAAAAAGTGCAAGGCAATACTACCTGCATTGCCACCAGAACCTGG
Organism: Nitrososphaera sp.; assembly: GCA_045809585.1. GTDB lineage: Archaea > Thermoproteota > Nitrososphaeria > Nitrososphaerales > Nitrososphaeraceae > Nitrososphaera. The sequence goes on from JBJMEE010000169.1 coordinate 6,697, forward strand.
CACCGAAGTATATGAAGCGTCGGTTGAGGATCTTGCTGCCATTTTTGCACCCTCTGGACCGCAGTGGATAATGATAGGAACGTTACTCCGCAATGCCGCAGTTAGTGCAAGAGTGGATGTCGACAAAGTCGTTTCGCGTCATCTTGCAGTGCTTGCCATGACTGGCATGGGCAAGAGCAATCTTGTCTTGCTTTTGGCTAAAGAAATTGCCAGAATAAACGGTACAATGGTGATTTTTGATTACCACGACGACTATTCTACGCTTGATATGGGGTCTAACAACATTAACCTGCTGGACGGAAGGATAAACCCGCGACTTTTGTCTGCAGACAAGCTCGCAGAGGTCGTTGAGATTCAGGAGAATGCTTCAAACCAAATGCATGTACTTAGGATAGCGTTCACTGAAGAGGTCAAGCAGCACAAGGGTGAGGACTTTTGGGATGCGCTCATGAACGCTGCATCAGAAGTTGGTGCTGACAAATCGTATCGGGAAGCAGCCGCCAAGGTGGTTGACAAGATCGACGATGCGAGGCGCAAATTTCTCAACATTCTGGATCCTGGTATGACAGATCCATTGGCACTTCTGAAGAATTACAAGATAAACATTATCAATCTGGTAGAACTGACTGAACGACAGGCTAACATTGCTGTGTCATTCTACCTTGAAGAGCTGCTGAACGACAGGAAAAAGGCAACGCGGCAAAAGAAGAGCGCAGCCAAATCGCAGCCGAGGTTTCCAGCCCCTGTGCTTGTGGCAATAGAGGAAGCGCATGTATTTATACCAAAGGACGAAGACACAGATACGAAATATTTCGCTTCCAAGGTTGCGCGTGAAGGTAGGAAATTTGGGCTTGGGCTAGTCATAGTGTCACAGCGCCCGAGGGGAATCGATGCTAACATCTTGAGCCAAATGGGCTCGCTGGCAGTAATGCGTATGATCCAGCAGGACGACCAGATGCATGTGTCTGCAGCAAGCGAAGCACTCAGCCGGGATCTTATTGATCAGCTGACATCGTTAAACCCCGGCGAGGCGATATTTGCCGGTCAGTGGGTCAGCCTACCGACCTTTGTGAAGGTAGACGAAGTCAAGGAGCGAAAGATAGGCGGCGACCAGAAGGCGGTAGAACAATGGAGACAGCTGGCAGCAGTGAGGCAGCAGATCGCCAAAGAAACATCCGAGTCATACATTCCATCCGGCTATATACAGGATTAGTAGTTGATGATCCTACAGAATACAAAATGTTAATCTCACACATCTCTGATCTCCACCTCGGGTATTCGCAGTTCGGCCTGGAGGAAAGGGAGGAAGATGTGTACCAGGCTTTTCATGAGGCAATAAACGTGTCAGTAAAGGAGAGAGTCCGGCTGGTCATTTTAGCTGGCGATCTATTTCACAATCCTCGGCCGTGCGGCAAGGCAATAATCACGCTTGGCAACATACTGAAAAAGCTGAAGGAAAAGCAGATCGCAGCGGTCTTTGTGCTGGGTGAGCATGATATCAGCCGGCTTCGCGATGTGCCATTTGTTCATATTTACAGCAACCTTGGACTTGCAAAGAAGCTACGATGTGACGAACCTTTCAAAATTGAAAATTGCGTATTGTTTGGAGCAGATAAGGAGCGGGCCGGTAGCATCGATTCACTGATCGAAACGATGCGTCAAGCAGAGCAACTTGCAAAGCAACACAGTGGCAAGAAGGTGCTTGTGCTGCATCAAGGGCTGGCTGACTTTAACAAGTTTGCAGGTGAGCTCAATTCTACCGATCTACCTACAGGGTTTAACTACTACGCACTTGGTCACTATCATGATCACCATGAAAAGAGGTTTGATTTCCTTGGAGGACCACTTGCTTATCCTGGCTCAATCGACCTGACTCCAAGTGAAGGGATCCAGGAAGTGGACAAGGGCTTTATCATAACCGACATGTCTGGCGAGGAACCATCGACACAATGGGTACGGCTTGAGAGCCGGCGTCAGCAATTCTCTGCCAGAATTGACTACAACGATATTGTAAATGAGGTCGGTCAGATAATCAAGAAAGCAACAGCCTATGGCAAGAAACCCGTTGCAAGGATAGAGGTAGCCGGGAGCAACATTGACTCCAAGATGATAGCTGAACACTTGAAAAAGCTCAACGACTGCTGTCTTCACTACATTTGGCAGCCACTACAAGAGCATCTTGCTACTACTCTGTATGATTCCAAGCCTGCAGACATTGATAGTGAGCTCTATCGGCTGTCTGCACAAGCGCTTGGGTCTGACGAGCTTGCGAAGTTTACGGTGGGCGAAGTATTGCCACTGGCAGCTGACAAGGATGCCAAGTCGGTTCTGGAAATACTGTGGCAGGCGTACAAGTCAAACAGATTTGGAGGTCATAATGTTAAATGATAAAAGACATCCAGCTGAAGAACTTTATTGCACACAAGGACACCAAGCTAGAATTTTGCAAGGGTATAACGATCTTTCTAGGGCATAACGGCTCCGGGAAATCCTCAATTATCGACGCAGTAACATTTTCACTCTTTGGCAAGCATACACGAAAGTCTAACAAGAACCTTGTAAGAAGAGGCGCCAACCATGCTATAGCGCAGATGCGCTTTGCTGTCCAGTCTAAAGAGTTTCAGGCGATAAGAGCACTCAATGGCTCCGGTCTCCAGTCATTTTCCCAGCTTGTACTTGTATCAGATGGTGACAAGATAGTAAACAAGCCCATTGTCGGCGGCGAGCGCAGACAGTTTGGCGAGTCAATGAGTGTAGAAGTAGCACGGGTACTTGGGCTCAACTATGAAAAGCTGCGTGTTGCTGGGGTAGTGCAGCAGGGGGAGCTGGTCAAGATAGTGGAAGCACAACCAAAAGACTTTAAAGAATTGCTAAATGGTCTGATTGGCATTGACCGACTTGACTCAGCTTATGAAACTATGCGCAATGTCATCGTAGGCTTTCGCGAAAGGCTGCGTGATGAAATAGGCTACACTGACGAGGAACTTCCGAAGGTGGAAAAACTGCTAGAGGAAAAGGAGAAAGATCTAAAGGAAGGATCATCGCTTTTGAAAGAGTATGAAGATGAAAGAAGGCTGCTTGAGAAAAAGATAGGTCAGCTTGAGAAGGAAATCGAGAGGTTGGAGCCAGTCATACAAAAGACACAGGAGCTTCAGAACTGCGAAAAGCTGCTCGTGCGCCATGTTACCGAAAGGCGCAGCTATCTTAGCACAGAGGTAGAACGGATGGAAAGACTAGTTAAGGAAGCAAAGAACTTGCTCGATGTGCTGAAAACCAAAGAAGAAGTGCAGATAAGGCTCAAGATGATAAAAGCTGAATCCGAGGAGATCCAATCAAAGCTGGAGGAAAATGAGGGCATGATGGGTAAGCTAGTTGGCTTTCTAGAGTGCGCCGGCAGGCTGCATATAGCGGATGGCAAATGCCCTGTTTGCAACTCTCCTGTTACAAAGGTTAATGAAATGTATAACGTAGATCATATTCAGCTGGAGATCAGGCGCAGATCAGAAGAAAAATATAAACTGCAAGTAGCTAAGGTTGAGCTCAAGAAAGAAGAGCAACAGCTGGCCGAGCAGGACAAAAAGATAGTGACAGCAGAAAAGTTCCTATCAAACAATTCTATCATCTCTGAAAACGACTTGATCAAGATTGAAGACGAACTCAATGGCAAGAAAAAATATCTGGCC
>JBJMEE010000170.1:0-13113 GCA_045809585.1 Nitrososphaera sp.
AACATCTTCGCTTTTTCCTTCGCTTTTCATACTCCATGTCAGAAATAATCTAATCCACAAGAATCCTCTTGTCTACCTCTTCAGCCTGTCCTCTCAAAAAGGTCTATAGTTATTATTGTCGTATTAAAAACAATAATAATAATCACCTAGTATCAATCTTTTCTATGAGGAAGGGGAACATCCATTTTGCAGTTTAGCTGATCGCTCATTCAACACTTTGCGAAGGTAGTTGTCTATGTTTTTCATCATTTCCGGGCTGCTTTCTACCTTGGACTGCAATTCCTTGTCAGTGTATCGTACATCGACGTAGTCGATAGAGCCATCCGAGGGATAATATTGATAGTCTATGACAACTTTTGAGGTCTTGCTGGCCAGCTTAAAGCCAATTGACATCCGTCCACGAAAAAACAGCTCCGGCGACCTCCTAGTTTCAGGAATATCACATAACATCACTCTGGAGTGGTTGAACTCCTTCTTGTGGTCTTCCACATCTGAGTGAAACAGAAAATTACTCCTGCATTCACAGCACACCCACATGGTCTTTAGGTCGTCTGGATGCATCTGGTCGATGACACCTGGCAATTAACCGATTTAAAGGCTAAACATAGATTTCATATTCATTTTATTCGGATTACGGTTATACCGGAATCTAGCCTCCACCCTTATATATTCTGCAGATAATGAAAAATTTATCTGCCAGCAATAGCTTTCACTGAGTCTGAGAATAGAGATAGCTAGAAGCACCGAAGCCTGATGTTAGTAGCAGATGTTGGAGAACAAACCGTGGGAATATTCGTGGCGGTTCTTAGAAGTAGATGAGAACTGTCACGCCCTGCTTAAAGTTCCATCGATACATAGTAATTGAAGCATGCATGCTATATCAACACTTATTTTATTTATTGTCTCACCGCAGGAATGCACACGTATCCATGTAACTCATGGCTAGCAACCTCCCACACAATCCACATTCACTCAATTATTAGTGCAGCGATTGGAGTCGCCAGCATGTGTATTATGGATCTTCCCTATGGGATAAGGATGCTCCCAAATATGTTTCATAAAGGCCACAATATAGATTCTCTCGCGGCCATTTCTCCGTTATTGGTTCTCCCTAAAAATAATGTCGCAAGTAGAGACTCCGCAGCTAACCAAGAGAAAAGAGAGGTGATTTTGGCGTAGAGTGATAGGATAAACGAGCCCTTGATATACCTGCAGCAATTACCCAATACTAATCAGAGTCCTGGAGTCTGCTCCTGTGTCTATCAGGCAGATAATAATTAAATGAGAAAAATGCGGGGATATTGCATAAAGGTTGACCCTACTATTCCGTAAATCGGTCGAATCTGCGAACATATCGTCAAAGTACGGCTACGATGAATGGCTTGTGAGCCGGTTTCTAGAATATGTGCCCAGGGTGAGGGAGTTTCTGTCGAAGATGGAAACAACACCCACGCAGTACATCCGAGTTAACACCCTCAAGATCAGCAAAGCGGAGCTTGTGAGGAGGTTGCTGTCAAAGGGATTTGAATTGAAAAGTACCGTAATACCGGAAGTGCTTGCAGTCAAAAAAGCTCCCCTCCCAACTGGCGCCACGAGTGAGTACTTGCTCGGTCACTATTACATCCAAGATTTAAGTTCGTGCATGGCAGTAGATGCCCTAGATGTTGCTCCGGGCCAATTCGTGTTAGATGTCGCCGCTGCACCAGGAGGCAAAACGACCTTCATGGCCCAAAAGATGAATAACAGTGGGGCCATAATTGCGCTTGAGCCAAATGGTAGAAGGGCGAGATCAATGTCATTTAATCTTGCGCGGTGTGGCGTATATAATACCTGCATATTCAAGTCCAGTGGCTTGCATGCTGGCAAGTTTGAAATGAAGTTTGACAGGGTACTACTTGATGCTCCATGCAGCTGTGAAGGAGTAATAGCAAAAGACCCTACAAGGAAATCAAGCCATACCCCCGAAGATGTGGATTACTGTTCAAAAATACAGGAAAGATTGATCGAAGCTGCAGCGAGCTATGTAAAGTCTGATGGGATTATGGTATATTCTACATGTTCATTTGCTCCTGAAGAAAATGAAATGGTCGTGGACCAACTTTTGCGGAGATTTGGCAACATCACCCTTGAGCCAGTAGCTTATGGAAGCTGCGGACTTACAAGATTTGGTGACTTGAAATTCGACGGCCAGCTAAAATATGCCCACCGGCTCTATCCACACCTTGATGATACTACTGGTTTTTTCATAGCGAGGCTTAGAGTGAATTGATGTATTGCAAGCCTGCTAGGGCTGAAAGGACTAAGATTAATAGAGCACTCGATAAGTGGGGCGCTTTTGAATTCTTTAAGGATAAGGCGCTTCTGATTGAGAAAGATGGAAAGAAAAAAGTTGTAGTGTGTCTTGCTACCGATACCGATAGTAAGGTAGAAGAGATAATGACGATTCATACAACGAATCTTTACAGATCAGGGCTTGCTATCGGTGAGCTAAAAAAGCAGTTCATTCCTTCAGTAGCAGGGGCAGACCTTTTTGCCCGCTATGGGGAGAGGAACAAGTTTTATATCGTGGTGAATGAGAAGGCAGAAAACCTACTGCTGTATGGCAGAGATATAATGGGTGAATCAATAACAGAGGCATCTGACGCTCTTCGTGAAAACGAATTGGTAATAGTACTCAACAAATGGTTTGAAGCAATAGCAGTTGGAAGAACGCGTTTTGCAGGCAGGTCGCTTTTCCAAAAAGGCAGAGTGACAATCACTAATATCTCCGACGCAGGATATTACTTGAGGGAAGAAGGCTAGCTTCAGAGGCAAAAGTTGCTCCGGTTGGACTGCCTGAATAAAACCATCTCCAAAGGAAGGCGGGGCGGGGACTCTTAGCACATAGATGCTGCCGCTACTGTCGAGCGGAACTGGATAATATCTTATTATTATTGTTGTTGTGTTTTTTATTTTCTCCTCCCCCCAATTCTATAACTGAACCTCCGAGTCTGAATTTGAAACAGCGGAAGTTGAGCTTGGGACTACGTGCGCCTACCGCATCAGCGTATGGCACAAAAACCAAAATAAAAAACTAGATTGGTAGGGAGTTCTTTAGATTATTGTGGTCACTTTCTTGCCTTGAAGAGGATAAATATGGCTATTGCGCCCATCATTCCTCCGAAGACCAAAAGCACTTGGATGGGGAATCCCCCAGATGATGTCTGTGCCCCTTCCGGAGCCTCCGTTGTCACTGTCGCAAACCATGAGCCACCTGATTCTTGGGCCTTTGAATAACCTGCAATCTGTATTTGTCCGCTTGGAGGGGGAGTGGCAGAGTGCACGTTAACGTTCGCTCCATCAATTGTTGCAGTGGCATCCTTTTCCTGTATCGTGTGTGTCCCCTCTCTGAGACTGCTCTCACCGAGGGAATAGACCGACAAGGCTTTAGCCCCTCCGGTCCCACTCAAACCTACGCTGCCACCGTACGTACCTACAGGATCAAATAGAAGATGCCACGTGTCCATCGGAGCATTAAAGTCGTCGAAGTTCAAGATCGGTTCATCCATTATCTCTCTAGCTTGTGTACTTTCAAATTTTTGAGCAACTGTTGGATACAATGCTTGCAAGAGACCAATAGGATAATTGATATTGATTTGCCCAACATCCGGAGCATTGACAACTAGCGGCTCGTTTATTGTAATGCCTCTCCATTCTAAATCAACCACATGACTAGATTGGCTAGCCTCTCCTGTTTGAAGCACGTATTTTTCCAAAGTTGGTTGGACGTCTACTCTGTAGGATATAACGGTGCTAGTAGGCCCCCCTCTCAGGACTCCTGAATATGAAACGAAAGCCTGAGATGCCTGAACTGGGCTTTCAGCTTGTACAAAGGCTCTATTTAATGCTGCAACCAAACCGCTCATACCCGTGTCGTTTTGCCCAGCAGTGGTCGAATTCAGGGAAAACTCGACACGCCTATTTTGGCCATCCAATTCTTGTGCCAAAGCGCTCCCTGCAGGATACTGTAAGGTGAGTGTCCTTACACCTATGTATGAAGCATTATTCGAGATATCAGTCGCTGGATTAAGCGCTGCAGCTAAGTCTGCAGCATATGCCTGATTAATAATACCTGAGATCAAAAGCACCGCGAGTATTCCAGAAAGTACTGAGGTGAAATACTTCACAAATAGAGTTCTGTGTACCTCGTTTATAACCTTTATTCCATAGTCCCCTATTATAATTAGCAACATTCACAACCTCCAGATGATAACTATCTTTGGCGTGACCCCTGTGGCAACTCTTCCTAGCAGACTTGCAGAGTAGCGATCTTAGGATATTGTCTTCTGTCGATGGATTTGCCATGCACATTGCGCTGCTTGATCTGTCAGTAAACAGTCAGATTCGTCTATCAAATTTAGCGATAAACAACCTACCGATATAGTCTGCCTCTATTGTTCTTCTTCCTCTTCTTGATTCCAAACAGCAACAACGTAAAACAATAAATTTTCTCATTTAATGACCTTTGGGCATTCAAGCACACAATAAATTGGGCAACTTGGGATGTATATCTAACCGCTCGTCAATTTGTATACGATGGCTCTGCCGTCGGAGGATATAATAATAAAACGCGTCATTTACTTCAATGTTATTTGACGATAACTGTTCTTGCAGGTGGAACAGGTTCGATAAAACTGGTCAGGGGACTCGCTGCAATTGAAAAAGATATTGCAGTGATCTGCAATGTTGGTGACAATATATGGATACATAACCTATACGTATGCCCCGACATTGACACTATAATTTATGGACTTGCCAATATACTTGATCAGAAACGTGGATGGGGTATCAAAGGTGATTCATTTCAGTGCTTGGCCCAGCTCAAAAAAATTGGTGCCTCCGCCTGGTTTGGTTTGGGCGATAGAGACCTTGCGATCCATTTGCTCCGAACAAGCATGATGAAGGAAGGTAAGAGTCTGTCTGAGATCACCCATTTTTTTAGAGACTGCTATTCTCTAAGTGCTCAAATCATCCCTGCTAGTGACGAAGAGGTGATGACACGCATTGTAACTAGTTCTATGGGTGATATTCACCTACAGGAATTTTGGGTCAAAAATAGAGGAAGACCTAAAGTAACGGGCATACGATATGAGAACGCTAGCACGGCGACAGCAAATCCTGCTGCCCTAGAGGCCATTAAACGGTGTGGCGCTGTTGTATTTGCGCCAGCAAACCCCGTTTCAAGCATAGGGCCCATCCTCGCTCTTGCAGATCTACGAAAGGTACTTGCGCAAAATAGAGACAAAGGCATAGCTATTTCACCGCTGATCGGAGGGAAGGCAGTAAGCGGACCCGCTGTAAAATACATGAGGGCGCTTGGACTTGAGGCTTCCTCTTTTGGAGTGGCAAAATATTACCGTGACTTTGTTAGCAAGTTCATCATTTCAAAAGAAGATCATAGGATGAAATTACAGATAGAGGCCCTTGATATGCAGGTTTACGAAACTAATACAACCATGAAGACGAAAAGGGATCAAGTCAGCCTCAGCAGACGCCTCTTAAAACTGATTGAAAAATAAAATCACGATGAAGACCTTTGCGATTCTTCCTGTGAAAAGGTTTGAAAACGCAAAGACGCGACTTTCCTCAATCCTAGATATGGATGACCGCATCCTCCTATCATCCCTAATGCTAGAAGATACGGTGAAGATTCTTTCGTCTGTTCGATCATTGACTCAGGTAGTAATAGTATCAGCAGACAGGCGTGCAGAAGAAATGGCTACAAAACACGGAGTAACTTTTCTCAGGGAAGAAAAAGAGAAGGGTGTCAACTCCGCAGTTGCGATGGCTGACCTCTATTCTATAAGAGAAGCTGCAGAGGCAACTGTGGTTATTCCCCAAGATTTGCCGCTTCTTGATCCAATCGAAGTGTCTAAAGCATGTCAGCTGGCTGAAAATGAGAGCAGATGCATAGTAATCTGCCCTTCTCTTCGATACGATGGTACAAATATGCTCTTAAGAAAGCCTCCATCTGTGATTGCCACTTTCTATGACAATGACAGTTACAACATGCATGTAAAGGCAGCCCTCAAACTTGGCATCCCTGTAAAAGGTTTATTTTCGAAGAGTGTCATGTACGACATTGATACTCCAGAAGATGTACAACAGCTAACAAAGGAAGAATTTTTTTCTGCCAGGAGTATAGAATTTATTAAATCAAAATTCTAAACTATAGTCGCATTTGCGAGGGAGCTGCTGACCCGTTGTCTTGCTGGCATAGGTTGACATCCTCCTCGAATCCAGCTGTATGATGACTTGAAGTGTGTGTGCGTATATCTTCGCGTCGTACCTCTAACTAGCCGCCGCATACATATAGCATATATATATAGATATATACTACATTTTCCAATAACTCGAGTCCTGCATACTTAGCATCACTATGCTGAAGAATAAAGGCAGCATATGCTGAGTTCCAAGACTGGCTGCTGGGCTTAAATATATCAGGAAGTAAGGACCGGGTCTATACACGTGCATGCATCCTGATCTGCTAGTCAAGGTGCTTGGAGCCATTGAACCGGAGAAGGCTATAAGCCTTGATAGATTTCAGGAGGTCTGTGGGATATCAAGTAGGTCTGTTACAAAGAGCATGCTTGATTATTTAGAAGCTAACAATATCGGCTCTGTTTCTAAGAACTTGGTAAAATTTTCAGGAACTGACCGGATCTCTGCTGCAGTTCTTGCGCTTCAGATGAGGTGTGACATAGAGCAGGTATCAAGTTACCTTTCCTGGAAGGATTTTGAGAAGCTGGCCTCTGAGCTTCTAATATCGTTTGGGTACCGTACCCGGACTAACGTTCGATTTGTTAACCCCCGCATGGAAATAGATATCGTTGGGACCAGTTCAGCTGGTTTTACAATTGCAGTTGACTGCAAGCACTGGAAACGAAGTAACCTCTCCTCGATATCAAAATTTTCCCAAAAGCAGGTCGCAAGAGCTGAGAGGCTGATCAAGTGTGATAGAACAATATCTCAAGTCGTGCCGGTCATGTTGACTCTGCACACAGAGTCAGTAAGGTTTATTGGCGGAGTTCCGCTCGTGCCAATACACAAATTCAGGTCTTTTATCATGGAAGTGAAAGGCTTTTTGCCTGAAATTTATGTGGCATCGGCTTTTCCGAGCTAGGATAAGACTAGCATTGCAATAAAGCTCGCCACGGTGATTGCAACAAAGATCTTCGTTACTTTCACCGATCGGTCAAGTGCTAGCGAGTAATCCTCAAACTGCTTTTTGCCCATTACCTTGATGGCTGATTGCGCATAAGCAAGCTCAAACGCAGATCCAGCGGCCAGCTCTGTTGCCTTGGCGCACAGTTGAATATAGGCTGCAGCAATTTTCTCGAGACTGCTGGTAGTGCCAAGGGCAAAATAGCCTTCCCTTGTCCTCTTGCCTGACGTTGAGTGTGTATCAGAACTGCATACCTCTAGCATCGTTACATTAGTGCTTAATTTACTGCTTACTTTAGAGACAATAAAGTCACGTGCTGTATTCTCCATATTATTTGAGTCTGCCCATCCTATAGCATAGTTTCTGTTATCTGTGCTTATGATTAGTGCCGCAAGTCCGCCCTGTCCGAGCTCCTCTGTCCTGTCCATAACGTAATCCACATCATCTAGGCTGGCAAAGCCGACCTTGAATTGCTTCTGAGGTAACCTTTTCAATTGGTCTAGGCATTTTTTTGCAGATGCGATGAGATCGTTTCTGTCGCGATCGCTGAGATTTTTGCCCATTGCATTATGGCAGTCAACTACTAAGACGCTGGGAAACCCGATGGTTCTCCCAAAGGCTTCAAGTTCGTTGCTAACGCTTCGAGGAATATCATCCATGCCAGCTGGTGCAAGCGACAACATAACCATAGCAGTGTTACCAAATGCGATCCCTGTTGAAGAAGAGTTGTTTATCCTCACTTGCACAGGCGAGCTACACGTGTCCCCCTTTTCCTTTGTGGCCATTTGTTCTAAGCCTTTGACATATTTTTCTAGTTCTCTCTTGGAGGGAATATTGAGCGAATGGTCTGAGACGCTATGCATTACTAATGCCCTCTTTGAGAAACTTTCGTAAAGGACATAGGGGAGATTACTACCTCCTACCATGCTAAAAGGACCCGGGTGCACATCCGGAAGGACTATGGCCGCCTGGTTGTCCGCAAAAAGGAAACGGATTACCTTAGTTGTAATAACATTTTTGTGAGCTCTAGCTTCGATTAATTCTTCGATCATGTCTACTCTATTTTCTGACCATGCCATAAGAAAAGCACGGAACAGTCCAAAAGTGCTCTTTACTCCAGGTCTTCCAGCCCTGTCTGCAAGGACACTCCATACTATGCCAATTGCTAGAAGACCCACCCCAAATGCAAGGCCCCCATAAGTTTGCGCCAAGATCAGGTGATATGAAGACGGTGGCATAAATGCAAAGAAAAAGATTAGAGGTTGTATGAATGAAACCAAAAATCCCCTAGCTGTAGTAGCTCCAAATACTGAGATAAATAGCCCCATCCTGAATCCCACTGCAAGCAGCATCCCAGCAATGACATAGTCCATTGATGAAGACTTGGAAAACATAAAATCTGCCGCAATTCCTAGCAGGATGGTGAGTGACCAAAATACATTGGCAAACGCAGAGACATGAGCAATTTTGGACAATTTTCGAACAGGAGTGCCTTTTAGCGCAAGATAGTCTAGAAAATGAGAACCTATCAGGGAGGCTATACTGAGCGGCAGGTAGATAGCAAGTCCTGCAAGTCCTGTCTTAAGGGCATAAACGTGGGATACAACAACGATGATTATAGCGCAAGCAATCCAGATAGTATACGATACTCTAGCGGAGGAAGGATTTATCCTAGTTACGGACCAATGCCTGTGAATGTTGGATACATCATCCCTCCGGGGCGCAAGCATCCCATATTCAACCGACAGGGAACAGGATCCTAATCATAATTGATGCCCCGATCATAGCACCAGTTATCCCCAGCACAATCTCCGGCCTAATTTTGATGCCCTTTGTCTCGTCTTCAAAAAACCTCAAAAGACCTGCACTTGAAGCAGGGAGAGGAGCATTCTTTTTCTTACTGCTCATCGCTAGCAATTATGCATTTGCGCTTAAATACATTCCGCTGGTCATCCTATTAGGCTCTTTGCCTTTTCTAAAATCCCAAGATATCTCTCGAGAAGCTCTGCCTTTTGCCTTTGCATGGAAATGTCATTCTCAACCCTTATTTCTGATGCAATCAGCGCGACCTTTTCTTCAATTAAAGTTACAACTGATGCCAAGAGGGCCGATCTTCTGACTGGCGCCACTGCCGCCGCCACCTCCTCTTGCTCTTCCTTTGGTTGAGTACGTGCTGTATTCACCTCGTTGCCACAATTGATGCAGGTAATCTTCTCTCCGAGGCGCACTTGGACTCCGCCACATTTGTGGCATGGCTCGCTAGTGAGCGTTCCTCCACTTGCCAAAAGAGAAGCTCCCGCCTTGATTCTGCTGACATTATCTTCAGAAGAAGAAGAAGCCATCGTAAAATATTTGCTGCAGGCAAATTTTTTCTTTTTGCTTGTAACACGGGAGTCAATAAAATTTTGGTAAAAAATGTAGTATGGCACGCCCATGTAATGAGAAGGCTGTAGTGAGCTACCGGCTTCATAATTTCTCGGAGTGTAAAACTCTACAGATGTCAGGAGGCTTCTAGAACAAGAGTGCCGTCTGTCAACACATATTCAGTCGCCGATAGCGAGTACCTTCGCCAATCCTTGAGAGATTATGTTCTATCGATTTATCCTCTCATTTACCATAGAATCTTCTTTGAAAAACAGTTCGGTCAGGTATGCAAGAACATGTCCTTGCTCCTATTAGCTGTATCTTCTCCTTCAATAACCTCCAAAGTGAGCGTGGATCTTACTTCTTTACGAGTTCGTATCTCGGACTCTGCATCATTAAGGTCTCTCCTTGTGTCCGCTTCAACCTTTACGACTATGTCATAGATGACGCTCTCTTCATCGCCGCCGTCAATAACCGTATACACGCCAGAAACAGCAGGATGTTTTCTGATGGCCTCTTTTGTCGCTTCCTTTTGATCTTCATCCACCTCTATCAATATAAACGACTTAGTCATACCAGTTCCGAGCCGTCCTTTTCACTGTCTGATACTGTATTTGTTATAGTATTTATCAATAAAAAGGAATTTCCTCGTTGCGCTCTATAGCATTAACTTTTGGTTCTCTTGTCAAGCATACCGCTTTTATGAGAGCGGAAGAGAGGATTACAAAAAATCTGTTGAAGTATGACACAAAGATCATTCAACTCAAGCCTAATGTATTGATATATAGTCTGATTGCCTGGTTGTCGAATAAGAAATGTTAAGTGAGCTTGGTCAGCGGTTATTTCGAAATACAATTAATTAATTAATTAATTAGTATACATAAAAATATTACATAAATTTGAAACTATATAAGATTTATCAAGAAAGATGACTGGCGAAAAACGGTTACCTGATGGCGGTTATCTGTAACAAGTGTGGTCGCCATGACGATTTGTGTGCTTGTGGAGAACTTGAAAAAGAAGATGCACGAATCGTCGTCCGCCTTGAAATAAGGCCTCTCACAAAAAGTCATACTATTATAGAAGGCATCGATTTAAGGCAGAGCGATTTTTTGCCGAATATGTCAAGGAACTCAATAAGAGCACTTTTGCTTGTGGAGGAAACAGTAAAGGACGGGTCTATTCTGCTGCAACAGGGCGACCATAGGGACAATTTGAAGGGATATTTTATCAAGATGGGTTTTAACGAAGATGCAATCAGAGGTCAATAATGGTTTTTGCAGAACTATTGGTTCAGTTTTTTCACACGAAGGCATTTAAACCGGCCGGACTAGAGTTTGTTTGGTGCCTAGGAATAACTTTAGAGGACAGCGAAGGCTGGAGAGCCGTATTGACGAGACGGTACGGATTGCTTCTATTGCACAAAAGGGAATGACTAGTGGTAGATCAAGTTACGTTGAAATGCGTGCCCTTGACAGGCTGACCAGCCACAACATAAAAACAAAGGTACACGCGATTAGAAAGTCATTTAAATTAAGTAGCGAGCTAGAGGACCTCCTATCAAAAATTTCTCAGGCAATGACAGAAAGTTACACTAAAGTGCTCACGCCAAATGGGATAGTACGAGGAAAGGAACTCGATCGGCTACTGTCGATAGACGCAGACATTGTCATTTGTCTTGGGATGATCGAGTCAGAATTGAACTCGATAAAGATGTCTGATTTGATAGATATGATGCAAGAACTGGTAGAAGAAAGAAAAAGACTAGTTGATTCCCTCAGAGCCTGAGATGTGTTTTGAGTCCTTTATAGCGGTTCCTGATTGTCACTTCTGTGACGCCAGCTGCTTCTGCGACGTCTTTCTGGGTTTTGTTTTCTCCATTCATTACACAGGCAACGTATAGAGCTGCTGCTGCTAACCCCATTGGATCCTTACCAGCAGAGATCTTGCCTTCCTCTGCTTTTTTCAGGATTTCAAGTGCCTTACGTTTTGTCTTCTCAGACAGGCCGGCTTTGCTTGCAATCCTTGCGACACATTTTACTGGATCCACAACAGGCATCTTGAGGTCTAACTCTCTTATGAGCAATCGGTAGCACCTTGCTACATCCTTTTTCTTGATATTGCTTGCATTTGCGATGTCCTTGAGTGTCCTAGGAGTTTCGGTGTCGCGGCATGCTGCGTACAGAGCAGCTGCTACCAAGGCCGATATCGAGCGCCCACGGACAAGGCCCTTTTCAAGGGCCTTTCGGTAGACATATGCTGCTTTTTCAATGACTGCATCGCCTACTGCCAGCTTATCCTTGAGCCTGTCAAGCTCAGAGAATGCTTGACGAAAGTTGCGATCTACCGGTTCATGCACCTGGCTTCTGCTGTCCCATGTCCTGAGTCTTTCAATAGTACTCTTCATGGAGGCCGAAAGAGGCTTGCCCGAAGCATCTTTGTCCACCGGGCCAATTATAGTTGCAAGTCCCATATCATGCATGGCAAGAGATGTTGGGATGCCTGTTCTGCTTCTATCTTCATGCTCTTCCTTTGAGAAGGCGCGCCACTCAGGTCCGAGCTCTTCTATTCTTTCGCTCACAACAAAACCGCAGTTACCGCAAAACATCTCTCCACTAGAATTATCAGTTACCATCGACCCCTTGCCACAACGAGGGCAGCGATCACCAAACATGGAAATATCTTTTACCATAATCTCACCAAATCTTTGGCTATCCTACCCGCCTATATAAATATTTTATTCTATTATATAAATTTTATGCCGGCTCAATGATGACACGTAGGAACACCTACCGTGGTTTGCGGCGCTTTCGCCTCTCTACTTTTGCATATTTCTTGCTTTCCGACCTCTGAGCGCTGTATGCATGAGTTTTTCGGATCTCACGTTTCCGCATATTCCCATCTTTGGTGGGATACAGGTATTATATACGTATATAGTGTGTTGACATTTTGATTGTTCTTTCATATTTGGTTTATTCATTTATTTTTTTGGACTTTCACTTCTTACCCGAGGTGACCGGATTATTGTAGCGACGTGAAGGTTTCTTTTTTTGGTATACTTGCAATTACACTTTTAGCATGCGCTAAAGACATAGGATAGTCCATCATTCAGAAAGTTGTGTCTCTCTCTATAGGGAGCATCAATCATAAGCCTTGCATAGACCCGCCCCACTATGAACTAATAAGAATGTGATATTTTTTTTGTCAAATAGCAAATAGGTATTCGCTACAAATATACGTATATCCTGCCTCTCTTGTTAGTCCATTACTTTGTCCAAGCTCTAGAAACTCTATCATAGTAGCATATACAGTACATAACGATTATAGCTCCAAAAAGGATGGATAAATAGAGTCAACAATTCAAGTTTTTAAGCACAACCAATAAATTGACTGATGATAGATGTAAGAATAGTGCAAAGCGATAACAGGATTCCGAGATGGCTTGTAGAAAACGACCCCTCATGGGAGAGATCTATTGATTCAGACCTTGGGACTCTGCGGTGGACCAAGAAGGGCACCCAGATAGAAGCAGTGTCTCATCCAAC